>DATAHC010000501.1:0-3120 GCA_036263415.1 Flavisolibacter sp. | reverse complement strand
CCACCCAGCTGTTCAATGAAGCCTGGAAGCCCAGCGCCACCTGGTACCAGCAATATGCTTTTGCTTACCTGAACGCCAAGCAGGCCGGCCGTCCGGACCTTGAATCACATAACATTGCACGTTCTGTAGCCGACCAGGGGCGTCCGGTAGCCGGCTCCCCTCAATTCAAAACCATCTTTGACCAGGTGCGCACCAAGCCGATACCGCAGGGGGGTCTGTTCCTTGACCGTAGTGACTTGTATATGGTAGAAGGCCAATACAGCTTTTCCAACGCGATCAAATTTGCAGAAGTACTGGTTGGCGGCAACTGGAAGCAGTATGTACTGAACAGTGAGGGAACCCTGTTTGCCGACAAGGTGGGCGAGCCGATCAAGATCAATGAGTATGGTGCTTATGTGCAGGTGGGAAAGGAGATCATCAAAGACCTTTTGAAGCTGACTGCTTCCGGCCGTTATGATAAGAATGAGAATTTCGAAGGCCGCTTTACACCCAGGGTAACTGCGGTGATCAAGCCGGCAAAAGATCATAATATCCGCCTGTCTTTCCAGACAGCGTACCGTTTTCCCAGCACCCAACAGCAATGGATTGACCTGAACGTAGGTACCGGCCGATTACTGGGTGCGAACATTTCGCTGTGGGAAAAATATGGACTGATCAATAACCCTGGATATGATCCCGCTACGCTGGGTTCATCACCGCAGCGAGTAACCTATAAAGAAGCGAAGCCGGAGACCGTAACCTCTTACGAGATCGGTTACAAGTCTCTGATCGCACGAAAATTACTGGTTGATGTCTATGGTTATTATGGCGCCTATGAAAATTTCATTACGCGTCGTGACGTGATCCAGTTCCCCGGCGGTACTGTTGGGCCGATCTCTTCCGGCTCCGGTTACTCCGTAGTGGTAAACTCACCCGAAAAAGTGAAAACCTATGGCTATGGCGCCAGCATCGAATGGCTGCTGCCGAAGAACTTCGTGATCAGCGGAAGCGCTTCTTCCGACCAGATCCGCGATGTTCCGACAGGGTTCAGAGCTTTCTTTAATACACCGGAACTGAGAACCGTTGCAGCGATTGGCAATACCGGATTCGGACCTAATAAGGTCATCGGATTCAACCTGGCGTGGAGATGGCAAAAAGGGTTCTTCTATGAAAATGATTTCACACAGGGTGACCTGCCTGCCTACAATACAGTAGATGCAGCCGTTACCTTGAAAGCGCCTAAGATGAAATCCCTTTTCAAACTGGGAGCTACGAATCTGCTGAATGAATACTATCGTACGGCAGTAGGTAACCCCAGCATCGGCGGTCTGTATTATGTGAGCTTTGCCTATAATGTACTCTAATCTATTACGATCTAAATTTTGCATATGAAAGTATTGATCCAAAAGTTTTTTACGTCCACTGCAGTGCTGGCAGGGGCGTTAACCCTGATGGTATCCTGTAATAAGGAACTACCCCAGGCAGAGCCGATCATACCCGCCACCGGTTCGGGTTCTACCATTTCTGAAGTACTGAATGATCCAAGCTTCAGCATCCTGAAAGCAGCTGTGACCAGGGCCAGTACGGCCGCTGCCACCAGCAACTTTCCGGTAAGCCTTAGTAATCTTTTGGGTGATAAAACAGGAACCTACACCTTGTTTGCCCCAACAGATGCAGCTTTTGTTGCATCAGGAATACCCAGTGCGGCTGCATTGGCTGCCCTGAGCCCAGGAAGGCTCGATACCTTATTGAGGTATCACCTGGTGGGCGGTCAGGCTGTGACGTCAGCAGTTATACCAACTACCTTTCCAAATGTGCAGCTGCCCAGTTCCCTGATCCTATCAGCCCCAACCTCTACATTGCCACCCGGCTTGAGGATGCCCATCTTCCCATCGAAGCGGGGCTCCAATCTATGGGTAAATAATATTCCCATCACGCAGGCCGACATTCCTGCTGCCAATGGTGTAGTGCATAAAGTGGCTGCTTTGGTGGCACCACCTTCCCAATTCCTTTGGGACCGCATTAATACCGATCCGAACCTGACCTACCTGAAGGCAGCTATTCAGCGCGCTGACAGCGGTGCAACCGCTACCGGTTCCTTACAGGCTGCCCTTCAGAATCCAGCCGCTAACCTTACCGTATTTGCACCCAATGATGTAGCGATGCAAACCATCCTTACCGGATTGATCACACAAGCACTCATCGGAACAGGAATGGACCCCGCAACAGCAGCGGCAACTGCTACTGCTTTAGCTTCCACTCCAGCCGTATTTTCCAACCCGGCTCTTTATGCTTCTTTGAATGCGACAACGGTTAAAGGAATCGTGGTTTATCATTTATTAGGCACCCGGGCTTTTTCCGTTAATATCCCGACTTCAGCAACAGCAGTACCTACCTTACTGAATAGTGCTGTCGCTGCCCATCCGGGCGTTACCATCCAGGCGACTTTCGGAGCTACCGGCGTTACAGCGGCCACTGTAAAGGGACTGGTGAATCCAACTCCATCGAATATCCTGATCAATCCAACTCCTGCACCCGGAGGGACCAGCGATCAGCATTATATCAATGGCGTCTTACATGTTATCGACCAGGTATTACGTCCTCAATAATGGAACAGTCAGAAATGAAAAAAGCCTGATACAACATGTATCAGGCTTTTTTCTTTGTAGGAGTTGATTGAGAATTATCCGAATAAACCACCTTTTTTCAGGGTTCTTACACCCTCAGCTATTTTGAATCCATTCTGGTAAACTTCGATCTTATAGTCACCGGTCTGGAAATGTTCCTGACGCAGCGGGATCTGGATGGACTTACGAGTACCTTGCTCATATTCCATGCTTGTTTTGTTGGTATATTGTCTGTCACCGTCATTACGGGTAGTCAGTGTGCTGGAATTAGCATCCGTGATCACTTTACCATCAGGGCCGGTAACGATAACATACATATCAGCAGGTCCGCTGCGGGCCACACGATTTTCCACGTCGAAAGAAACCACCAGCTTGTCTACTTTTTTAGCAGTAGTAGTAACCTTCTCTTTTCCCTTATTCTTTTCATTGATCGGGGTGATCTGAATATTGGAAGCAGAGAACGTAGAGGCTACATCAACTGTTTTTGCCAGCTCTTCTTTTTCAGAAGTGGTAA
>DATAHC010000500.1:0-10689 GCA_036263415.1 Flavisolibacter sp. | reverse complement strand
CCACGTGCATATGTTCTTCCGGATACAGCAGGTCGGCCTGGTAGCGCGCATTCCGCTTCAGGTAATTAATGGCGGTCGTTACCATGATCCGGCGGATCCAGCCTCCCAGCTCCCCCTGAAATTTATACTGGTGCAGGTTCAGATACACTTTCACAAACCCTTCCTGCAATACATCTTCGGCATCGGCCATGGCTTTGGTGTACCGGTAACAAACACTGAGCATACCAGGCGCAAAATGGTCATACAGCTGCTTCTGGGCAGCCGGTTTGCCTTTTAAACAATCCTTAACCAATACCTGATAATCCATTCTTACCCTCTTGACAACCATTTATTGAAAAGCGATGCAGCAACCTGCTAAAATTGCTTCGGGCTGCAATGATAAGCCGGTCTTTTGTCACCTACACGTATTAAAGAAAAAAGACTGCTTTAAAGCAGTCTTTTCCAAAATTTAGAAAGTGGGATCGGGAGGCGTTCCCGTATTATTATCCCGTTCCAGGAACGGATACGGAAGAAAATTCCGTTTTCTTTCGGTTTGAGGACGCGCAAACCGGCGCTGATCTTCCAAGCGCAGTCCCGACATATAAAGCTCTATGCTCCGCTGCCTGTAGATCTGGGCCAACAGTTCCGGTTGGGTAAACGGACCCACCAGCGGTGGCAGATCGGCTCCTACTCCGAACGGATCGTTGGCCGGTTTTTTTGTCACTACTTTATTCAGCTCGATCAACCCGTTCACCAGGTCGTTCTGACGCGTATAGGCTTCTGCCTTGATCAGCATGATCTCACCCGGCAGGTAAATCGGCCAGGCCGTAGTGGAAGCCGCTCCAAAGCCGCTTACCCGGTAAATGGGTGCTGTAGCATTGGTAGCAATGTAAAAAGGCACGCGCTTGTCCCCGGCATCCGGTTGCAGCCCTGCAGGCAGCCCCATGTTCAGATCGGAAGGCGCATATACGTTATTGGTAGAGGTGGCTGTTTCAAACACCGGATTCAGGTTCACCGCATTGAAATTGAACACGGATTTCTTCGTCAGGTCTACGGCATTCGCAGCGGTCAAAGCCTGGGCGTAATTACCAACAAATAACGAGTAGCGGGCTTTCAGGGCCTGCAGCGTATTAGGAATGTCTATACCAGCCGGAATATTATTCAGGAAGGTCGTCGATATGGTATTGGCTGCAATCGCCGTCAGGGCCTTATCAATTGCTGCCAGCGCCTGGTTGAAGCCTTCAGCACGGTCGCTGAAGCTTACGCTTTGGCCTACGGAAGCCGGTACCTTTTCCCAGAACATGGCCAGGTCGCCCAGGGCGAGTGCCTTGAAAATAGTCGTATAGCCGATCAGTCCACTTGCATAATTCTTATCACCCAGCTGCTCGGCATTGGTGATCAGGTTATTGGCGTCGTAAATGATCTTATTGCTGGAGGTCCACAGTCCGCCCAGGATGGTATTGGTACCATCTACCGAGCCGCTACCCAGCTGCAGTTGGTATTCTGCAGTATTACCCTGGTTCAGCACGATCAGCTGATTGGTCAGAAGGCCGTCGAGCGCAATCTTATTATACAGCGAGCTAGCTCTTCCTGCGGTATACAGGCGCTGCAGTCCATTGGCTACACCCGTCATGGCCTGGGCCGAACTATAAGCCTGGGAGCTGGGCACGGCAGACGGATTGGTATAGTCTTTTTTACAGGAGGTCTGGGTAAGCAGCAGTGCGGCTGCTCCCAGAACGGATATATGTTTGAATGTCTTTGTCATAATCTGTTTTTAAGGAATTAGAATTTTGCGGCAATGCCTAATTTGAAGGTGCGGGGAATCGGCACGGTACCGAAATCGATACCTCTCAGCAAGGTACTTTGGCCGGCGCCATTCACTTCCGGATCGTAGCCTTTGTAGTTGTCCCACGAGATCAGGTTCCGGCCGCTCAGGCTTACCGTCAGGTCGTTGAACAGCTTGAAGCGTCCGAAGCTGTAGCTCAGGGCCACTTCTCTCAGCTTCACAAAGCTGCCGTCGTCTATCCTCCATTGTTCGATCTGGTAAATGCTGTTGATATAGCCTCTGGGCACCTGGCCCAGGTCTTCCTGCATGGCCACGGTTCCGTTACCCACGCCCTGGCGCGTACGGAAGTCGGCATTGAATACCTCTCCTCCCTGCACCGCGTCCAGCTGAATGCGCAGGCTCAGTTTTTTGTAGCCTACTTCATTCACAAGCGAAGCCGTATAATCCGGGTTCGGATCACCGATCACTTTGCGCAAGGTGGTACCGGTAGGCAGGTTGTTGCCATCTCTTTGCGGCGTATAGGCGAATGGACCATTCTGCGTTCCCTTCTCGATCTGGGGGAAGCCGTTGGCATTCTTCACCTGGTTGCCGCTACCGTCAACCGCGAAGAAAGTTCCGTAATACACGCCTACGGGATAGCCCTGGAGCAGTGCGATCGGAGCGCCACCGTTGGTACTGAACAGGGTCAGGGCCTGACCTACATTCAACACCTTATTGCGGTTGCGGTTAAAGATGGCCGTTACATCCCAGTGGAGGTCGGTCGTGTTTACCGGAGAACCGTTCAGCACGATCTCGAAGCCTTTGTTCTCCAGCGATCCGAAATTATCCAGCAGACTGGAATATCCGGTAGTCGGTGCGATCTGGCGGTTGATCAGCAGGTCATTCACCCTCTTTTTATAAACGTTCACCTGCAGGCCGATGCGGTCGCGGAAGAAGGACAGGTCGGTACCGAACTCGATCTCTTTCTGGCGCTCCGGCTTCACGTTCTCATTCGCCAGGCGGGAGCTTCCGGACAGCGCGATCCTGCTTAAATAGGAATTGCTGCTGTAGGCATTAATGCGATCATAGGCACCGATACCCGTAAGGTTACCGGATTCGCCATAAGCTACGCGCAACTTGAAGGTGCTCCACCAGGGCATGCTCTTTTTCCAGAAGTCGTTATCGGAAAGCACATAGCTGCCGCTGGCTTTATAGTACACCTGGTTCCGTTCTTCTTCACCGAAAACGGAAGAGCCGTCGAGGCGCACCGCGCCGGTGAGGTACAGTTTATTATTGATGCGGAAGTTCTGCTGAAGATAGGCTCCGGAGATCGACAGCTCGCTTCTTTCGTCCGTGCTTTGTAAAGGGGTGCTGGCGCCGTTCACCGTTTCGATGAAAGGAGCGAGTCCTCTGCCCTGCAGCAGGGAGTACCGGTTCTTTTCATACTGAACCGAATAGCCCACCTGCGTGGTCGATCCGATTTTGGAAGTGATATTGAACTGGTAAGTGGCGTTCAGTTCATTATTGATCTGGAAGAAATAGTTGTTACCCGTACTGGCATAGCCATTCAGCGTAGGATCCAGTGTGGGTCCGCCACCAAAGAAAGCCGTGCTCACGTTGTAGGCAAACTGCGGCATATAGGTGGTACCGTTCTGACCGTAGTTATCGATACCCAGCTGGTAATCCAGCGTAAAGCCTTTGAAAGGACGCAGCTTCACACCCAATCCGGCAATGATCCGGTTAGTCTCCTGGCGCTGCTTGAAATCCTCGATCACGGAAACCGGGTTCACGCGGCCACGCTCTCCTACCGCTTTCAGGTTGCCGTTGGCATCGCGTGCGAAGATGTCGTGGAAATTTCCAATGATGGTCACCGCGTTCATGGGTGAGTAGAACGAGTTGCCGTCCGGCTTTTCATTGGCGGCGCTGTTGATATAGTTCAGACCCAGATTAAAACTCAGCACCTTGTTCAGGGTTTGCTCCACATTGGCCCGGAAGCTGAAGCGACGGAAATCCGTATTCTTTACAATACCCTCGTTCATGAAGTAGGCCCCAGAAACATAGTATTTTGTTTTATCGGCACCGCCGCTTACAGATACGTTATTATCCGTTCCGGTAGCGGTCCGGAAGATATAGTCCTGGTAATCGTAACGGGTTACGGCAGTGGTATTCGTAGGAAGCGCGGGAGGCGTACCAATGGCAGAAATGATATCCTGTGTGAAGACATCCGGAGAGCCTCCGAATTTCACCGGCGCCTGGTTCACGTCCAGCTTTTTGCGTAACTGGCTCATCAGAACGCTGGTGGAAACATTCACCTGGGGCGCACCCGAGGAGCCCCTTTTTGTAAAGATCTGGATCACGCCGGCATTGGCTCTTGATCCATAAATGGCAGCCGCTGCCGCACCGTTCAGCACCTCGATACGCTCAATATCGGCGGGGTTGATATCGACCAGGCGGTTTTGTCCGACCGAACCCACGAAGTTGTTTCCATCGTAACTGTTCTGCGTATTGGTTACCCGGTTCGTAGCATTATTGATGATCACGCCGTCTACAATATAGAGCGGCTCGGAAGAAGAGAGGATAGAGCTGATACCGCGCAGACGTACGGAAAGTCCGCCCGCAGGATCGCCCGAGTTCTGGGTGATCTGTGCACCGGCAGTCTTTCCCTGCAGGGCCGCCAGCACATTCCCGGTAGCGCCCTTATTCAGTTCATCGGCTTTAACGGTACTGATATAATTACCCAGCTGGCGCCGTGTGGTACCCAGCGAGGTACCGGTCACCACCACTTCATCCATTTTAAGCGCATCTACGGTCAGCTGCACGTCCGATGTATAGGCCGTACCGGTTCCGATGCGGATGGTTTGCGTAGAAGCTTTAAAGCCGACACCCGTAAAAAGCAATTCATACGTGCCGGGCTGAAGGTTGGCCTGCAGGGCGTAACTGCCCGAGGCATCGGTTGAGGTCCCGAAATTGGTATTCCGGATGGTTACGGAGATATCGGGGATCCCCGTATTATCTGCTGTAGTCACACGGCCGGTGATGCGCACCTGTGCCGCAGCCAGCAATACCATGGATTGGAAAAAGAACAGGAGCGCCAATCGGGTAAAGCGCGCCCTTTTAGGAGGTTGGAGGCTTCTCATATAAGCAATTTAAAAATGAATAGAAACAGGAATTTAGTACAATTCCGCTAGATATGACAACTGCTTTCCGGTATTAGTTGCTTGTCTGCTGCTTTAAATTCGCAAGACCCTGCTCCATCATGGTGCCATAGATATTCTCGTAAAACAGGCTGCTGAATTTTTGCCAGGGATACCAGGAAAGCCGGAAGTCCATATACCATTGCAGCGTCAGTGAATCGCCGGGTGCATGGGTATACCATTTCCAGCCACTGATCACCGGCTTCTTCCGGTCCTGCACCAACTGCATGATGATCTCACTATCCGTTTCGGAAACGGGTGTTATCACAAGGCCCAAAGGGCGTTGTGGAGAGTCCTTCTTCATAAAGCCCGGATGCCAGGCCGGCCATTGACGCTGATCGCGGATCAGGGTAAACACCTTCTCCCGGTCGGCCATCAGGTTCACCGCTCTGGAAAGCCGGATGTGTGAAGGGATCATCAGCGAGATAGCGGTGACGATCAGGAAGATGATAAAGAAGCTGATAAAGGCCAGTTTGATGATACGCACGTAATATGAATTAAAACAACGGTAATCTAAGTGAAGCTATAAAATAAAAAAGGTGCCTGTTAGACACCCCTGTTTATATATGGTAATCTGTTAAGCTTTTAAAATCTTAAGATCTTTTAATAACGTTCTGGCTGCTTCCATTTTTTCTGGAAAAAGGGGCTTACCCTTCAATTTTTCAGAAACTTGCATCAACAGGGTCTTTTCCTGAATTTTTACCAGATTCTCAGCCTTCGATTCTTTGGTTTTCATACTATAAAGATAACGCTCTTAGGTGTAAAAAAACGGCTATATAAGCCCTTCCAGTTTGGTAAGGTTCCATAACTGCATGATTGTCATCGATACTTACTCCAAAAAAAACATATCGTTTGCTTATTTCCATAAAATTCCGATCTACATAATTGCAGTAGATCCTTATTCTTCTATGGTGCTTTTTACAATCATTCACGCATTTACGCTTGCAGGTTTTCCTGCAGGCAACTTCAAATTCCATTGTACTGTCACTTCCCTGAACCAGGACCATTGCCTCAGGGTATATGTCAAAGAATATGGGTATGGTATGTAAAATGGTATGAAAGACTTTATAAGGATCACCGTTATTGGTATCGGTATGATCCAGAATACGGCCAGCATCTATTTCATAATCACCAAACCCCAAATTGTAAAGAGAGCGTCCCAGCAATTTTTGAACAAAACGATATTCAACAGCCTTTACAATAGCTCTATTCCCCTTACTCATAAAAAGGAATGTAACTGCCTGATCCTCGTAAGTGATTGTTGTTTCGTAGGTATCGATACCAGCCATTTAAAGTCAACTTTTTGATTAATCAATAGGCTGATTCTATAGCTGTTTAGAAAGTTTTGAGCAATTTGATGATAAAGAAATTCCAGAATACAGGCACATTTCCGGTACGCGGGATCATTCTGATGAATGTGATCCTACTTCATTCCCAGCGGTAAAACTTCGCCGTAATGAAATAGATAAGGACACCCCAGACCAGCAACACCAGGATCTGCTGCCAGCAGCTGGCCAGTGAAGCGCCTTCAAAAGCCACGTTCCGCATGGCATCGTTCACGGCTGTCAGCGGCAGGAATTTGATGATGGGCTGCAGAAAACCGGGCAAAGCGCTCTTGTTGAAGAAGGTACCGGACAAGAAGTATTGCGGGAACATGAACAGGTTGGCGTAGATCGGGATCACATTCTGGTTCTTGGAAATGCCGCTGATGAAAAAGCCGAATCCCATAAAGACCAGGAGCGCCAGAAAACTCAGGAGCAGCATATCGACAAAGGTGATCCAGCCGTTGGCCAGCGTAAAATTATAAAGGTAGCGTCCAAACAGGATCAGCACCACAACGGTCATTAACTGGAACAGCACTTTGGACAAGCTTTCTCCCAGTATGATATATTCTCTGCGTATAGGTGTGGAATACATACGCTTCAGCACGAGTGTTTCGCGCAGGGAATAGAACAGGAAGGCAATACCGAATACGGCGCTGCCGATCAGCGAGAAGCCGATCATGCCCGGAAGGAAGAAATCGATCATCCGGTATTTGCGTCCTTCCACTACCGATTGGGTTACATTGGCAATGGTCCGGCGGTCGGGATACGCTGTACTATCAATCTTATTAATGGTGGCACTCAATACGGAATTCAGCAAGCCGAAATCCCGCTGCGAGGCCGAAGAGGTGCGCAGGTGAATAGTGTAAGGCGTATGCGTGGTATCGGCACTTTTTTGCAGATCGATGATCGCCGTGATCCGGCCCTTGCGCAATTCATCCTCGATGTCCTTCTTCGGATCGTTGACAAAATGAAGCACCGGATTCTTCTTCAGCGCGCTGTATAAAAAGAGGGAGCTGTCAATTTTCTTTTCAAAGGCCACATCCACTGAAGGCATGCTATTACCGCCCAGCGAACCAAAGATCCAGATCAGTACGATCGGAAAGAACAGGCTGAAGAAAATAGACTGCGGACTTCTGAATGTCGCTTTCAGGCTGGCCCTGGTTACGGCCAGCATCGCCTTCATCTGGTTATACTGTTGTGGCATTGTTTCGGAATTGATGGCTGGAATTGCGGTGCGAAATTAAAGGGTTTCAGCACTGCTTATTGAATTATGATCTCAAAAGGCATCCGGGCCTGGTAGCCTTTTGTCATTTCCTGCACCTTCAGCAGCTGCTGGTATACCCGGAACTGCTGCTCGCCCAGTTGCTCGCGCAACATGACTGCCGGTTCCGTTTTATGGCGGCCCAGGAGATTATCGAGAAAGCCCGGGGCTTCGGGATATTCCTTCAGACCGAAGCTGCTAAGCTTTGCCAGCCGGCCGGCACAGTTGATGGCATCCTGCAGGTTGCCCATGCGATCTACCAGCCCGATGCGCAGGGCATCGCTGCCGCTCCACACGCGCCCCTGTGCAATGCTGTCCACATAGGCAATATCTTTCTTCCGTCCCTGCGCCACGCGCTGCTTGAACTGCAGGTAGGTACGTTCCACTCCATTTTGGAAAAATGCTTTTTCCGTTTCCGTAAGCGGCCGGTAAATTGCTCCGGCATCGGCGTTGGGCGCCGTTGTAACCCCATCGAAAGTGATCCCCAGCTTATTCCGGAAGAAATTACTCATGTTCGGAATGATGCCGAATACGCCGATGGATCCGGTAATGGTATTGGGACTGGCGAAGATGCTGTCCGCCCCGCAGGAAATATAATAGCCACCGGAGGCTGCCACATCGCCGAAGCTCACCACAATGGGCTTCCCATCCTTTCGCGCCAGCTGCAACTCGCGCCAGATATTATCGCTGGCCAGGGCGCTGCCGCCACCGGAGTTCACCCGCAGCACAATCGCTTTTACGGAGGGATCCAGCCGCACCTTACGGATCATGTTACGGTAGTTATCGCCACCAATGTTGGTATTACTTCCGGCTCCGTCCACAATGTCGCCTTCGGCATAGATCACGGCAATGCGGTCACTTCCACCCTTGCGTATGGTTACGGCCTCTTTATACTTATTGATGGTAACATAATTGAGCTTATCGTATTTACCGATGCCCAGCCGCTTCTTGATCTCGTCTTTCACCTCATCGTCGTATTTCAATCCGTCGATCAGTCCGTACTTCACAGCATCCTGCGGCGTTTGTACTGAAAAGTTGTTCGCCAGCTGATGAAGGCTCGCAGTATCCAATTTTCTGGCACTGGCTGTCTGCTCCAGGAAATAGCCATACATGTCGCCCAGCCATTCGTTGGTCTGCAGCTTGTTTTCCGGCGTCATCTTATCGGTCCGAAAGATCTCCGTGGCACTCTTATATTTACCGGCATAAAAGATCTGCGTTTCCACTTCCAGTTTTTCCAGCATGCCCTTCACGAAAGGGAAGGCCACGCTGAATCCGCGCCAGTCAAGCGCTCCGCTGGGATTCACATATACTTTGTCCGCCGCATTCGCAATAAAGTAGGCCTGCTGGGACATCACATCGCCCTGGGCAATCACAAACTTTCCGGACTTCCGGAAATCGAGCAGGCTATTGCGCAATTCATTGCTGGAAGCAAAGCCATTGGCATTACCATCAGCTTTGATCACTATACCGGCAATATCCTTATCGGTTTTGGCATAATCTAACAGGCGCTGTACTTCATACAGGGCCGGCACATCGCCTTCATCCGAAAGGGCTGCCAAAGGGCTTGGCTGCACATGTTCATGAAAGAGCGCGCCCAGATCGAGGGTGAGCACAGATTTCGGTTCCACCTTCACCTTGTCCTTGCTGGCGATATTGCCGATCACCGCCACTCCAAAAAACAATACGATGAGGCTGAAAATGACCAGTGCCAGCAGGGACGCAAAAAACACTTTGAAAAAACTACCCATATATGTTGCTTAACTGTTCTCAAAAATAGAAGATATTTGACGCCATCGCAGAAACAATATGAAGGAGGCATTTTTACTGATCGGCGGCAATATGGGCGACCGTATCCATATCCTGGCCCAGGCCCGGCAAGCCATAGAGCAGCAGGCAGGCGCGCTTCTTCACCGGTCGCATATATATGAAACGGAGGCCTGGGGTAAAACCGACCAGGAAGCTTTTCTGAACCAGGCCCTGCACATCGCTACTTCCCTGAACCCTGCCGACCTGTTGGTAACGCTCCTGCGTATAGAAGAATCATTGGGACGAAAGCGCACCATCAAGTACGGTCCCCGGCTCATTGACATCGATATCATTTTTTATGAGGACCAGGTCATCCATCAGCCAAACCTTACCCTGCCCCACCCGGAAATGCAGCACCGCCGCTTTGTACTGGTGCCGCTTGCGGAGCTGGCCCCCGGCAAAATCCACCCCATTCTGAAACAGACCGTGGCACAAATTCTGGCAGCCTGCACTGACCCATTGACGGTGAATAAATTTAATTGACCACTTCCTGCAACAATCTTTATTTTGCCGCCCCTGAAGGGAACTGCGGATGAAGTATACATTTATTACGATTGAAGGAAACATCGGGGCCGGCAAAACCACCCTGGCGCACCTGCTGGCAAAGCATTTCAATGCGCGGCTGGTGCTGGAGCAGTTTGCCGACAATCCTTTCCTGCCCAAGTTTTACGAGAACCCTTCGCAATATGCCTTTCCGTTGGAGTTGTTCTTCATGGCGGAGCGCTTCAAGCAGCTGAAGGAACTGGTTCAGCAAAAGGACCTGTTTCAGAACCTGACCATTTCCGATTATCTTTTTACCAAGTGCCTGCTCTTCGCCAAGATCAACCTGCCGGAAGATGAGTTCCGCCTGTATCAGCGCCTGTTCGAAATCATTCTTCAACAGGTGGTGCAGCCCGAGCTGCTCATTTATCTGCATGCGCCGGTGAACAAGCTGCAGCACAACATCCGCAAACGCAACCGTTCCTACGAGCTGAATATCCCCGACGACTACCTGTTCAGCATCCAGGAAACCTATACCCACTACATCCGTCAGCATAATTTAAAGACGCTCTTTATCGACGTATCCAATGCCGATTTCCTGGGCAATGAAAAACATCTTAATGCCGTGATCGAAGCGCTGGACAAAGACTACCCGGAAGGGCAGCATTATCTGAGTCTGCCGTAAGGGATGTCTGATTTCTGATGTAGGATGTCTGATTTGTTTTCGTGACTCTACCTTTCCTTCATTCCATCTGTCATAGGTGGAACCACGGAGACATTGTGGCACGGAGGGACACAGAGAACACTTTCAACTCGTATCCATCTTTTCTTATTAATCACCTGGCGTAATTGAACCACAAAGGCCCAAAGGCACTAAGG
>DATAHC010000499.1:0-2093 GCA_036263415.1 Flavisolibacter sp. | reverse complement strand
GACGCACCAGTTCCTTATCATCCGAAAAGGAGGCCATCCCCATGAAACCCTGGCAACGGCTACGGGTAAGGCTTTTTTGCAGGTCCGTATCCTGGAAGATGGCTTTCAGTTCCTGCTCGTCCAAGCCGAATTTGGTTTCTTCCCGGGCTATATGCACCTGCCATAGAAAGTTGATGTTACGAGCATTCTTTTGAGCCTGACGATCGATTTCCTTTGCCAGCTTCACACTGTCCACACCATGAATGAGATGCACAAAGGGAGCGATATATTTTACCTTGTTGGATTGTAGATGGCCTATGAAATGCCACCGGATATCCAGGGGTAATTGGGCCTGCTTCTCTACCAGCTCCTGCACATAGTTTTCTCCGAAATCCCGCTGGCCTAACGCGTACAGTTCCTGTATGTCGGAAACAGGTTTGGTTTTGGAAACCGCAATAAGGGTCACCTGCTGTGCGCTCAATGCTGTAACCAGTGATTGATATGTTTCTTTAGCCACGGCCATAATTCAATCGTATATCAAATTCCTTTCGCGTATCTGTTACTCCGGTTACTTTAAAATGCTGCGGCTGATCACGATGCGCTGCACTTCACTGGTACCTTCATAGATCTGGGTGATCTTGGCATCCCGCATCAGTCGTTCCACATGATATTCCTTTACAAAGCCATATCCTCCATGAATCTGAACGGCTTCCACGGTAGTCCACATGGCAGTTTCGGAAGCAAATACCTTTGCCATGGATGAACTTAAGGTGTAATCCTTTTTAGCATCCTTTTCAGCAGCGGCGCGCATACATAGCAACCGGGCAGCTTCAATGCGGGTGGCCATATCAGCCAGCTTGAAGGCAATAGCCTGGTGGTTGGAAATCGGCGTACCGAATGCTTTGCGTTCCTTTGAGTAAGCCAATGCCAGCTCATAGGCGCCGCTGGCAATTCCCAGTGCCTGGGAAGCGATTCCGATCCGTCCGCCAGCCAGTGTTTTCATGGCGAATTTAAAGCCGAAGCCATCCTCGCCAATACGGTTCTCTTTCGGCACTTTCACATCATTGAACAGAATGGTATGCGTGTCACTGGCTCTGATGCCCAGCTTATTCTCTTTGGCGGCTACTACTACACCCGGCCAGTTTTTCTCTACAATCAGTACATTGATGCCTTTTGAGCCTTTGGCCCTGTCGGTCTGTGCAATCACCAGGTAAACCGATGCAGTACCACCATTGGTGATCCAGTTCTTGGTACCATTCAACAGGTAATGGTCGCCCATATCTTCAGCCGTCGTGCGCTGCGAAGTAGCATCGCTGCCCGCTTCGGGCTCACTCAGCAGGAAAGCGCCTGTATACAGTTCGCCATCTTTCTTGCCCTGTGCCAGGGGCGTCAGGTAGTTGCGTTTCTGCTCTTCCGAACCGTATGCTTCAATGCCGTAACATACCAGGCTGTTATTTACGCTCATGCAAACACTCACACTGGAATCCACCTTACTGATCTCTTCCATGGCCAGTACATAGCTGATCGTATCCAGGCCGGCTCCGCCATATTCAGGACTAACCATCATACCCAGGAAACCCAGATCGGCCAGCTTCATGATCTGTTCACGGGGAAACTGCATTTTTTCATCACGTTCTATCACACCGGGCAGACATTCATTCTGGGCAAAATCACGGGCGGCCTGTTGGATCATTACGTGTTCCTCACTGAGCTGAAAATTCATGGCAAGCTTAATTTGTGCGCAAATATAATGGATTCGTGAAGGATCAAAAGCCCACCTGCAGAATCGCTGCAGGCCGGTAATTCTTCCTGTTTAATCATTAAAAAAGCCAGCCGGTTCCTACCGGCTGGCTGCTTCAACAAAACGCACTTTATTAATCCAGCGTGCCTTTGGACACTTTCTTATGGATCTCCACTTCTTTCATGAATTCACCCGTGTCATCATCGGCATACAGACCATAGGCATCGATCAATATGCCTTTTTCACCATCGGTCGTTTCAATGGCATAGAGTATGGACATATCGTCCGGATTGGTTATGCCCTCAAAGCGGAAGAAATTGGCCGCTTTCACATCTTTCGCCTTATATTTTTTCTTGCTTTTCAGAGAAATAAG
>DATAHC010000498.1:0-2050 GCA_036263415.1 Flavisolibacter sp. | reverse complement strand
CAAATAATGTAGATACCGCCTGGAATTTCCCCACCCCTGTATTCAAAGGTCAGGCAGCCAGAGCTTCTAACTGGATCACGGTTGGTGCCAGCGGCGATCCGAAGAATGGCGGACTGGTAGCGTCTTTCTCTAATTATGGTAAGAAAGAAGTGGATGTATTTGCTCCGGGTGTCCGTATCTATTCTACCGTACCGGGTGGCAATACCTATGGTAATGCAGATGGTACCAGCATGGCCTCTCCGGTAACCGCCGGTGTGGCTGCCTTCATTTTGGAATATTTCCCCAACCTCACCCCGCAACAGGTAAAATCGGTTATTGAGAAAAGTACGGTAGCTCCTGCTGCAAAAGTGACCAATCCGCAAACGGGTGAGAAAGAGAACCTGTCCGACCTGAGCCGGTCCGGTGGAGTGGTGAATGTATATGAAGCAGCGAAACTGGCAGCAACTCTTGAAAACGGTGCTACAAAGAATGCGCCTGTAAAAACGAAGATCAAGGTTAAAAAGGCTAAAAGAGCCTAACCGTAATTATAGTAATTTTAAGCCCTGCCTTTTGGCGGGGCTTTTTTTATTTAAATAAAACCCATGGCTGTAATTGATCTTTCGCAGGTTCCATCCTTTTTTCACCGGTACATCAATCAGGTCCGGCAGACGGATATCCGCGAAGCACTGACCGTGCATGAAAAGGAATTCACGCAATTCTTAAAAACGATTCCGGAAGATAAATGGAATTATCGCTATGAGGAAGGCAAATGGTCGATAAAAGAGATGGTTCAGCATATCATAGACGCGGAACGGATCTTTGCTTTTCGTGCCCTGACCTTCGCCCGTGAAGACAGGAACGCCTTACCCGGTTTTGATGAAAATGATTATGCCCGTGTGGCACCTGCCGGTCAACGCAGCAAGGAGGACCTTATCGAGGAACTAGCCATTGTTCAGCGTTCTACTATATTATTATTCAACTCCTTTGGTGAGAAACAGCTGGACGCTTTTGGCACAGCCAACGGTAACAAGATCCAGGTAAAAGCGCTTGGTTTTGTAATTATCGGTCATACCCTGCACCATAAAATGATACTGCAGGAACGCTACCTTGCCAATTGATAAACGGAGAGGTGACCACTCAACCTTTTAAAATGCCGCTCATATAGAGACCCCGTTATCAAATAGTAAATTTGAAGAAAGTGATAGGTCTATACGAAATTGGTCGTATATTCGTAAGGAAATCACTTAGTATGGCCGCTAAATACGTTAAACCAACAGAAAGCGAACTGGAGATCCTTAATATCCTCTGGGGTAAGGATACGGCTACCGTTCGCGAGGTGCATGAAGAGTTAGCCAAATCCAAGGATGTTGGCTATACCACTACCCTGAAACTGATGCAGATCATGCATGAGAAAGGTCTGGTAAAGCGTGACGAATCTATGCGTACACACGTTTATCAGCCAGCCGTAAACCGGGAAAAGACACAAAAGCACCTTTTAAATAAAATGATCGATTCCCTTTTCGGAGGATCATCCACACAGTTAGTTTTGCAGGCATTGGGTAGCGGAGAACAGAAGGTTTCCGCTGAGGAGCTGGAGAAGATCCAGGTACTTATTGACAACCTGAAAAAACAATAAACCATGGCCGACTGGAGCCAGTCCCATTTCCTGCAGTCGCTGGGATGGGCAACCTTGAACAGCTTTTGGCAGATGGCCCTCCTATGGTGTTGCTACCTGGGCCTTTCTCATGCTTTTAAATTGACTTCACATAAAAAATATCAGCTGGCTGTATCGGCTGTTTTGCTGGGGTTCTTATGGTCCGCTTTTTCCTTTTACACCTATTTCCAATCAGCTGCCACTTCTTCGGTGTCGATATTCAGCCAAACCATTCCGGAGAATAGTATTTTATTGAATACCATGCTGTTAGCTGCATCGATAGCCTATTTGAGCCTGTTGATTTTCCCTTCTTACCGTTTGTTCAAAAATTGGCAGTTCGTTCAAAAGATCAAAAAGGAAGGATTACAGAAAGCAGCCCTGAATTACAGGCTTTTTGTGCAGCGCGTGGGAGCACAC
>DATAHC010000497.1:0-9864 GCA_036263415.1 Flavisolibacter sp. | reverse complement strand
AATGTATTGCTTTGCGAAAAGCCCAAGTATGGGCATAAAAAAAGTAAGCTGACAAGTTTTTTCATATGTACCTGATTGAATCATTCTTATTTTAAACTATATCCGATGCGAAACAGGATAGCCTGTGTCCTGGGTGTTTGCTGAGCCGATAGAAAGTCCCACAGTAGCTTCATCTCTCCCTTTAGCTTGCCGCGCAGCTTGTACTTCTTATTCAATCCTAAAAGACCACTGGTCTGCCAACTGCTGTAATCCTTCAGCTGATCAATGTTTCTAAAGGCACTGCGGTAGTTCTGCTCGTAGCCACCACTGATGAACAATGTGCCTTTGAGCTGGTAGTCGATATAACTTCTCAGCCCTACACCCTGGTGCGAAAGGGAGATATTATTGAAGCCTGTCCCCAGGCCCAGTTTGTAGGCGGCTCCAATGCCAATGATGCTTTTGTAATTGAGTTGATAGCCCAGGCTCAGGGCCAGGTCGGTAGTGACGGGGAAGTAGTTCCTGGCCTTCTGGCTTTGCACATCCGTACCAAGAACCAACCTGTCTTTAAGCGTTTTGGTGCGCGCCTGATTGGGTTTAAATCCTTTAGGCAGGTCGGCAGCGCCATTGCCATAGTCGGCACTGCTGTAAGAAGAAACCTGCTGCTTCAATCTATTGAGCTCCCCTTGTGCTTGTTGAACCCCTTGTTGCATGAGCTGTGTCGCATCCGAACCGGACCCAAAGCGGTCGATAAGCGATTGGTTCACGGAAGCCCTGGTCTGCAGTCCCTGTAAGGCTGCCGGATTAGTAGTAGCATCAGGCAGGGCGAACAAAGAGCCCAGCACCGAGTTATTAGCAAAGAACTGGCGGAACCGGGGCAGCCTGGTGGCATAGTCCAGCAGCTTCGCTTCCAGTTTGGAAGGATCTATCCAGGCTTCCCTTAACTCAGTAACCTGCACCTGGTAATAGTAAATTGTTTTCTGATAATCTTTAAGTTGCTTGACCAATCCAGCCTCACTAAGCTTTTGGGTAAGCAGGTGCCGGCGCTCTACCAGGTACTTCTTTACCTGTTCCGAATAATTAAGTCTGGATTGTAACTCCTTGTATTGGGATAAGGTGTTTGCAAGTGCAGGACTTCCAGCAAGAGGTAAGTTTCCCTGCTGCAGAAAACGTAAGCTGGTAGTTAAGGAATCTAAGTGACCATTATACACAGAAGATGCCGATGAAAGCGTGCCGGGTGCTTTGCGCAGAGCGGCATATTTTTCTTCTATGTCGGAGAAGAGCTCCTTTGCCAGCAGAGAGTCTTTCTTCCAGAGCTTTTTCTTAAGTTTTTCTTCCTGGCGTTGCAGCCGGCTAAGATATCTATCAGTCTGTTTATCCAGATCTGATTCCAGCGACCGGCTCTTCTTACCTAATGCTGAAAAGAGTTTGTCGGGCCTTGCCAGTACCTTCTCCGACAGATCAGTATCCTGTGCAACAGACCATAATGACAAAAAAAGAAAAACCAGTAATACGGGAACGGAATAAAAGCGCATAAGCGTTTGTGATAGTGCAAATAAAACGCAATCAAAAATCACATAATGTAAGAAGCTTTACACGAAATCGTAAATACCGCTAACGGTTACACGTAAATTCCACAAATTGTCGGCTGCTGACGTTTGACTTGAAATACGTATGGTAAGCTTGCAGCCGAATCGGTTCCCTGCCATGAGAAAATTAAAAAGCATTTTTGTCCTGCTCCCGCGTACCTGCTATTTTCTATTCGCTACTTTTTCGAAAGAAAATGCCCGGATCTTTCGCGGCTTCACCGCTACGTTCCAAAGGGGCCTGCTATTCCCCCGACTGCTTTCAAGGACATCGCCCACCAGCACAGTTCCCTCTAAATCAGCCCTGATATGATACTGCTGTACGTTTCTGCCCTGCCCGTTTATCTGATCTGCTGTATGCTGATGGTACTCCTGCTGTATGCCCACGCACGCCTGATACTGCTTTTTTATTCGAAAAGGACGGCTTTGAAAGAACTCGAACGACTACAACTGGAAGAAGATCACCGTCAGCAGTTGCTGTATGCCATTATCCACAGCCAGGAATCGGAACGCAACCGCATGGCAGCCGACCTGCACGATGGTATCGGTCCGCTGCTGTCGGTAGTAATGTTTCAACTGGGTACCCTTCAGGAGAAGGTTCCCAAGGTGCTGGCGCCGGATGTCGGCGAAACCAGGCAACTGATGGAAGAGGTCCTGGTGGAAGTGCACCGGATTATTAATGACATGACACCCTTTAACCTCAAGCTGCACGGACTGAAGGCAACGTTGAAGGAAATGCTGAAAAGAATGGAAAACACCCGCCGTATCATTACCCGTATCCAGTTTGAGCAGAACCGTACCGGATTGACCCCTGAGCAGGAACTGATGGCCTACCGGGTAACGTCGGAAGTTATTCATAATACGATCCGCCATGGGAAGGCCAGTCATCTCCAACTGATACAGCAGCCTTCTGTAAATGCTTTCATTCTCCAGATCTTACATAACGGAGCGGGTTTGAAGCAGGAAGAGTTTGAACAGCTGTCGCGCCGTTCCAGCGGTATGGGACTTAAGAATATCACCGGGCGCCTGCAGATGGGAAAGGGTACGATCTGTTTTGAAAAAATGGCAACCGGCTATTCGATCACCCTCTCTATTCCCTTCCAGGAAAAACCACCTTTAAAGGTGGTTCCTGATTAATGCTGCAGCATTCAACGCACCGTTCCTTTTTCATTATAAAACAAGGCCGCGGCGCCTAATACGCCACTGTGCTCCAGTTGCGATACTTCGATGCGCAACTGCTGCAAGGCCTTTTTAAAGTAAAAGCCTTCCAGTTCTTCCCAAACCGCTTTCTCATAAAAAGACCAGGCCTTGCTTACCGATCCGCCTACAACAATCAAAGCCGGATCATAGGCATAGAGGATCATAAGGAGTGCTTTCCCCAGATGCCTTCCCATTTCACGGAACCGCTCCAACGCCTGCTCATTTCCCTCCTGTGCCTGCCGGAATACAACGTCACCGCTTATACCATATACATTATCAAAAAACTGTCCGCTGCAATAATACTCGAAGTACTGATCGAGATAGGGCACCATTCCAAATTCACCGGCACCACCGTTCCGGCCTTCCTGCAACCGGCCATTGACAATAATGCCTGAACCCATTCCGGTGCCTATGGTAAGACCGATCAGGGCATCCGTTCCCTGGCCTTTTCCAAAATAATATTCGCCCAGGGCAAAGCAGTTGGCATCGTTGTTCACATACACCGGCATGCTATACCGGGATTCCAGTTCCCGTTTCAGCGGTACCTCCTTCCAGGAGGGAATATTTATAACATCATATACGGTTCCCGTAGCTGCTTCCACCAGTCCGGGCACGCCGACACCAATAGCCTGTACGCTGGCATCCATCATCGTATCGATCTGACGGCACAATTGCTCCAGAACTTCTCCCACGGTTCCCTGCGCCCTGATCTTTTCTGAGGTGATCTGCGAAAGCTGATGCCCGGTAACCTTACCCGCCCTGCTGTTGGTGCCGCCCAGGTCTACTCCGATGACTGAAGCGGTACTCATGCCGGCAATTGTTTAGCCGCTTCCTTATCCAGATAGATGCGCAGGCCGGGATGCTTCAGCAGCAGGGTGGCCGGCAGTTGTTCGGTAGGTTCCGTTTCCAGTAGCTGCTTTACGATCGCTGCCTTTTTTTCGCCACTCACGAGCAGGAACAGATGGTGGGCCTCCAGCAGGTTGGCCAGGCCTAAGGTGAGGCCGTGTGTGATCGGCCTGGGATCTTTAAAGTATTTCTTTCCGATCTCCTGGGTTTCCGGGGCGATCGCTCCGTAATGAGAACGCAGGGTGGCGGGGGTTCCGGGTTCATTCATCCCGATATGTCCATTCTGGCCCAGCCCTAAAATAGCCAGTTCGATCTGTCCGTGTTTTTCAATGACCGCT
The DNA here is from genome assembly GCA_036263415.1 of Flavisolibacter sp. Taxonomy (GTDB): domain Bacteria; phylum Bacteroidota; class Bacteroidia; order Chitinophagales; family Chitinophagaceae; genus Flavisolibacter. Next base: position 5,918 of record DATAHC010000497.1, on the reverse strand, counting down.
TCCGTGCGGGCACATTCTTTTTCCGGGTCCTTCGCTCTGCCATCGAAAAAACAGATGCGGTCATCCGGTATCTGCAAGGGTTGGAAGAACTGGCGGTCCAGGTGGTAACGGCAGCTGCCTTCATCGCTTCCGTTCATTCCAGCCCATTCATCCAGTCCCACAAACTCCCAGCGCGAAACATCGGCCTCGCCCTGCCTGATCTTATCGATCAGGGAACGGTATAGTCCGGCAGGCGTATCGCCTGAGGCCGTGCATACCAGCGGATAGATGGTACCCTGCATCAAATGGATCAGGTCTTCCGCCGCCGTACGTGATAACTCATTATAATTCTCGGAAATAATCAGCTGCATGCAGCTAAGCTAGTCGATTTTATTGTTTTGCAAGGAGTACGCAGCCTGCAGCCTTTCGGCTTCTGGCGCCTGTTGCCCGGCGCTTCATTTCCCACCGGTCCAGAGATCGATGGGCCGCTCTGCTCTTGGGGTAAAGGGCAGCTGAATTTTTTTACCCTGTCCCGCAGAAGCATAGGCCGCATAGATGATCTCCAGCACCGCCCGTCCATCCTCGCCGGTCACCAGCGGATCCTTATCCTGCTGCACACATTCAATAAAGTGCTTCAGCTCATGCGGATAGCCCTGGTTAAAGACCTCTTCGAAAACGGTAAAGCTCCAGCCTACCGTGGTATCCGCCTTTTCCATGGCATAGCCATAGCCATTCTTACTGTAGGATATGGCGGCATTGCCCATGAAGAGATCGGCATAAACAACCCCTTCTGTGCCGTATACTTCACTGCGGTCATCCATGCCGCCGTGCTTGGCCCAGCTGTTCTCTACCACACCGGTTACGCCATTTTCAAATTCAATGATCACAACCGAATTATCCTCGGCGCCGGTTCGACCGGTATGCAATACCGTAGACATCGTTGCATAGACACTTACGGCCCGAGCATTCTTCAGCATCCAGCGGAACCAGGCAATACCATGGCAGCCCATATCCATGAGCACGCCTCCGCCTGATAAACGGATATCGTAAAACCAGTCCGAATGCGGTCCGGAATGCTTTTCCGACTGCTTCAGCATATAGATCTTCCCGATGGCGCCTTCGTTTACCAGGTGGCGCACCCGTTCATATTTCGGGGCGAAACACAGCTCCTCGGCGTACATCAGCTTCACGCTGGCTTTTTTGCAGGCAGCGATCATGGCATCCGCTTCTTCCAGCGTTACGGCCAGCGGCTTTTCTATGATAATATGCTTTCCCGCTGCCGCGGCTTTGAACGTAGCTTCGGCATGCATGAAATTGGGTAAGCAGATATCGATCACTTCCGCACCCGATCCGGCGATCAGCGCGTCCACGTTATCGTACCAATGTGCTATCTGATGCTTTTGGGCAAACGCTGCTGCTTTTTCCGCATTCCGCGCATACACCGCCACCACTTCCGCTTCGGGCACAAAACGATGATAGCTTTCCAGGTGTATCTCGCTGATGAAGCCCGCTCCGAGAAGGGCCACTTTCGTTCTTTTCATGATCTGTTATTTCAGAATACTTCGTATTGATGGTGCTTATGGTCAGATCCTTCTGATCCGCACATTCCGGTACCATACATCGGCCCCATGGTCCTGAAGGGCGATCCTTCCTTTTCGGAACGTTCCGAAACCGGGCATGGTTTTGAACTTGCTTTTTGCGATCAGCTGTTTCCAGGCTTCATCCCATAAGGTGGTGGATAAAACCACCTGGCCATTCAGCATAAATTCCACCCGGCCTTTATTGGCCGTAATAGTCACCTGGTTCCAGTCGTAATAAGGTCGTACGGCAGGTTTCGAACCCATGAGATCGTAGAGGTCACCGGCGCGGCATTTGTCGATCTTTCCGTCCGGGTGGTTCTCATTATCTGCTACCTGCATTTCCGGCCCGGTTTCCCAGGGGTACTTATAGTTAGCCGTGTCTTCGTGAACGTAGATCATGATACCGCTGTTGCCGGCTTTCGCGATCTTCCATTCCAGCTGCAATTCGAAATTGTCAAACTCCTCGTTGGTTACAATATCGCCGCCGTTCTTTGTCTGCCAGTCATTCTTCACCGTAGCATCGAGGTGCATGGTGTTGCTGTCGCTTTTCCAGGCAGATCCCAGGCTGTCGCGGCCGTAGGAATGCCAGGCAGAACGGGTACCGGGCCCTGTAAGGTTGATCCAATCCTGATGTACAGTACTATCTGTTGCAGGTTGGGCCATAGCCGTATCCTTCGCTGCCGTGGTTTGGGTTGTTGTATCATTGTTGCAGGACAGGAGCGTAACGAGTAGCAAGGAAGCAAGGAGTTGTTTCATTATGATCAGGTTATAGTTGGTGATTACAGATTGCCTTTTTTCAGTTCTTCCACCGCGTGGGTCGCCGCCCGCGCCGTCAGGGCCATGTACAGGATGGAGGGACTCTGGTTGCCGGTGCTGGTCATGCTGGCCCCGTCGGTCACAAAAACATTACTGCAATGATGCAGCTGATTCCATTGATTGAGCAGCGAGGTCTTTGGATCCTTTCCCATTCGGCAGCCGCCCATTTCATGGATGTCGAGTCCGGGCGCCTGGTGGTTATCGTACTGGGCGATGTTCTTACAGCCTGCCTTCTCCATCATTTCAGCACTCTGGGTCAGGAAGTCCCTGATCATCTTTTCATCATTGTCGTCATAGTCTACCGACATGATGAGCAAGGGTATGCCCCACTGATCCTTCTGGTCCCTGCTCAGGCGTACGTGGTTGGTTTCCCTGGGGATGGTCTCCCCCTGCATATACATATATACATGCCAGCCGCCCGGTTCGCACAGGGCATCCTTGAAATCGCCACCGATGGTATGCGGCAGTAAGGATTCGTCTACGCTTCCCCGGTAGCCGCCCATGAACGTGGTGAAGCCTCCCACATAATCCATATCGTGCTTTCCCAGGTTGCGGTAATTGGCAATGATGGGCTCTGTAGGATTGCGGCCGTAATAGTATTTGTCTTCCAGTCCGGGCAGCTCGCCGTTTACCGACGCCCGGTAATTGTGATGCGCTACATATTTACCCAGCAGCCCGCTGTCATTACCCAGTCCGTTGGGAAAACGATTCGATGTAGAGTTCAGCAAAACCAGGTTGCTGTTGAGCGCCGATGCATTTACGAAGATGATCCGGGCGAAGTAGTCTGTGGTCTGCTTTGTATTACTGTCGATGATGCGTACGCCGGTTGCCCTTCCTTTCTTTTCGTCATAGATGATGGAATGCACTACCGAGTGCGGACGAACAGTGAGATTACCGGTTCGCCGCGCCCAGGGAAGGGTGGAGGACACGGAGCTGAAATAGCCTCCGAACGGACAGCCGCGCATGCACATGTTCCTTGCCTGGCAGCGCGCACGGCCCTGCTGGAAATGGATCTCTTCCGGCGCCGTAAGATGCGCCCAGCGGGCGTGCACCAGGTGACGACCGGTATAATTGGCTTTAATGCTTTGCTGGATGTGCGACTCGGCACAATTGAGATCGAAGGGAGGCTGAAACTCACCATCCGGCATGGCCTCGATACCATCGCGGGTGCCGCAGACGCCGATGAATTTCTCTACGTGGCTGTACCAGGGCGCCATGTCGTTATAATCAATGGGCCACTCTATACCATATCCGTCCCGTGCGGGCGAAGCAAATTCATTAGGGCTCCAGCGCTGGCACGCGCGGCCCCAGGTGAGTGATTTACCGCCTACCTGGTAGCCCCGTATCCAGTCGAAAGGTTTTTCCTGAATGTAAGGATGGTCTTGATCCTTTATAAAAAAATGCGCGGTGTCCTCACCAAATCCGGCGGCCTTACTGATCAAGGGATTCTCCTGGTAAAACTGCTTCGTCATCTGGCCCCGGTGTTTGAATTCCCAGGGGAGCTTCGTAGCGGTAGGATAATCTTTATTGTGCTCCACGTTCCTTCCCCGCTCCAGCACCAGGGTTTTTAATCCCTGTCCGCAAAGCTCCTTGGCAGCCCATCCGCCACTGATACCGGAGCCAATTACGATGGCGTCGTAGGTGTTCTGCTGTTGTCCTTTGGTATTGACGTTTACCTGTAGCGTATCTCCGGGCATAATGGCAATCGTTTTAGCGTGAAGGTTGGTCTTCTGAAGATAGGATATTATGGCAGATGTCAAATACATGTATGATGTAGGATGTCTGATGTCTGATTTGTTGAAAACGTACGATTCACTATTGACTACTCAATATTCACTGATCACTCATCACTGATTACTGATTACTGATCCCCCTCGTTGCGTAGCTTTGCCGCATGAACAGGAACCTTGCTCTTATCCTTCTTCTTGCCTGCTGTGTTCCCTTTGCAGCCGGAGCACAGAAAAAGACCCTCGATCAGAAAGTGGATTCGGTGCTGAAGCTGATGACCCTTGATGAAAAGGTCGGCCAGATGAACCAGTACTCCGGTCCCTGGGCGCATACCGGACCGATTACCGAAAGCGGCGACCTGCTGCAACAGGTGAAGCAGGGCAAGCTGGGTTCTATGCTGAATGTGAATGGTGTGGCCCATACGCGCGAGATCCAGGAACTGGCCATGCAGTCGCGCCTGAAGATCCCGTTATTGTTTGGACAGGATGTGATCCACGGCTACCGTACCACCTTTCCCATTCCACTGGCCGAAGCTGCCAGCTGGGACCTTGAAGCTATCGAGCGTTCCGCACGCATTGCAGCTACCGAGGCAGCTGCATCGGGCATACACTGGACCTTTGCACCGATGGTGGACATTGCACGCGATCCCCGCTGGGGCCGGGTGATGGAAGGCGCGGGAGAAGATCCGTACCTGGGATCGCTGATTGCTGCAGCACGGGTAAAGGGCTTCCAGGGAAAAGGGTTGGGCAATGTGGACGCCGTAATGGCCTGTGTAAAACATTTTGCCGCCTACGGGGCGGCCGTGGGCGGCCGCGATTATAATTCGGTGGATATGAGCCTGCGCCAGCTCTGGGAAGTATACCTGCCGCCTTATAAGGCTGCTGCCGATGCCGGCGCCGCCACCTTTATGAATTCCTTTAACGACCTGAATGGCATTCCTGCTTCGGCCAACAGCTACCTGCAGCAGGACATCCTGATGAAGCAATGGAAGTTCAAAGGCTTTATTGTGAGCGACTGGGGCTCCATCGGCGAAATGATCCCGCACGGTTATGTAAAGGATGCTTACGAAGCGGCCTGGAAGGCGGTGCGCTCCGGTAATCATATGGATATGGAAAGCCGCAGTTATATCAATAACCTCGCAAGGCTGGTAAAAGAAGGAAAGGTGCCGGTAGCCATTGTGGACGATGCCGTGCGCCGCATTCTGCGCAAGAAGTTCGAGATGGGACTCTTCGATGATCCATACCGGTTCAATAATGCCGACCGTGAACAGCAGGCCCTGAACAATCCTGCCCATACGGCGGCAACCCGTGATATGGCCCGCAAAAGCATTGTTTTACTGAAGAACCAGAATACGGTTTTGCCACTGTCCCGATCTACCAAAACCATCGCTTTAATCGGTCCCCTGGGTAACTCGAAAATGGAGATGCAGGGGTTCTGGTCCATCGACTGGCCGGACAGCAACTACATTGTGTCGCAGCTGGAAGGGCTGCAGAATAAGCTGGGTGCCGGTGGTAAGGTGCTTTATGCAAAGGGCTGTGCTATCAGCGACACCTCGCGCAGCGGCTTTGCCGAAGCTGTGCAAACGGCCCTGCAGGCCGATGTAGTAGTGATGAGCGTGGGTGAGAAAAGGGATATGAGCGGAGAAGCCAAGAGCCGGGCCAGCCTACACCTGCCTGGTGTGCAGGAAGAGCTGATACAGGCCATTCAGGCAACCGGGAAGCCGGTAGTAGTGCTGATCAATGCCGGAAGACCCCTGGTATTCAACTGGACGGCAGAACATGTTCCGGCCATTGTATATACCTGGTGGCTGGGCAA
>DATAHC010000496.1:0-2029 GCA_036263415.1 Flavisolibacter sp. | reverse complement strand
ACAACCTCGATCCCGGACCTAAGCATCCCAATCCGGTGAATAGCCTGGCCTATAAGCTGCTGCATGCGCACGACTATTCCATGGTGAAGTTTTCTGTTAAGCATTTCTCCGATTTCTTCAGGGGATTGAAAAAGATCGTCCGCCTGCTTTCCGGCATCGAGCTTCCCGCGAGCCTGGCGTTTTATTTCGATCGCATTGTCGCCATTCTAAAGGAAAAAGCCCTGCTGGAGCTGGCCATGACCACAGGGGATGAAAAGTTCTCTGCCGAGCAAAACCTATACTATTCTTATTTCCTGCGTCGCGAACATAAGCGGGATATTCAGGAACTGATTGACATCTACAGCCGCCTGGAGGCCTGGTATTCCATGGCCATGGCGGTGAAGACCTATAACCTGAAGTTTCCGGAATTCATCGAACAGGAGGAGCCCTATTTTCAGGTGGAGGGCCTTTACCATGTTTTGCTGCAGCGGCCTACTGCCTACGACCTGGTACTGGAGCCGCAACAGAATTTCCTGTTCCTCACAGGCGCGAACATGGCCGGGAAAAGTACGTTGATCAAAGCGGTCGGCGCTTCGGCCTTCCTGGCGCACATCGGCATGGGCGTTCCGGCGCGGCAGATGAAGCTGACGCTTTTCGACGGCTTGCTGACCAATATAAACGTAACGGACAATCTTGCTAAGGGCGAGAGCTTTTTCTTCAACGAGGTACAGCGCATCAAGAATACGATCTATAAGATCAATGATGGTAAAAAATGGCTGGTGCTGATCGATGAGCTTTTCAAGGGAACAAACGTGCAGGATGCCATGAAGTGCTCCCTGGCGGTGATCAAGGGACTCATCAAGATCAAGAACTCTGTGTTTGTCCTGTCCACCCATCTCTATGAGATCGGGGAGGAGCTGCAATCGTATCCGAACATCTCCTTTAAATATTTCGAGACCAACGTTACCGATGATCAGCTGGAGTTCAGCTACCAGTTAAAGGACGGTATCAGCGACGACCGCATTGGCTATGTGATCCTGCGCAGAGAGAAAGTAGTGGAAATGCTGGAACGTTTATAACCATTTCCGCTTCTCTGGCACCACGCGATCCATTATCTTCAGGGTCCTATTATGAAGAAGATCATACTCTTTTCACTCCTGGTTGCCTGTGGCCCCTTCGTCTTTGGTCAGCGCATCGATGTACAGCATTATAAATACGAGATCGAGTTGTCCGATCTGTCCGATGCCATTAATGGTAAAGCGACCATTACGGTGAAATACCTGGAGGATGCCTCTCAGATCGCCTTCGACCTGGTGTCGGTGGAAGATGATAAGGGCATGGTTGCTTTCCAGGTAATGGAGAACAATAAACTGATCCCCTCTTTCCATCGGAATGATAAAGTAACGATTACGCTGCCCGCGGTTGCCCGGAAGGGAGAGGTGCATAGCTATGAGATCAGCTATATGGGAACACCACAGGATGGGCTGATCATATCGAAGAACAAGTTCGGGGAACGGACCTTTTTTGCGGACAACTGGCCGAACCGGGCGCACCACTGGATCCCCTGCATAGACGAACCGATAGACAAGGCCAGCTTTGAATTTATTGTATCTGCTCCTGCAGCCTACCAGGTTATCTCCAATGGCGTAAAAACCGGGGAAACGACAGCAGGTCTTAAAAAGATAACCCACTGGAAAGAAGATATTGCACTGCCCAGTAAGGTAATGGTGATCGGGGTGGCCCGGTTTGCCATAAAGCAGTTTGCTGACAGCCCGCCCGGCCTTCCTGTTTCTGCCTGGGTGTATCCGAATGACTCTGCCAAAGCCTTTTTCGATTACGGGGTGGCACCTCGTATTGTTCAGTACTTCGCCGACTATATCGCTCCCTTTCCCTATAAGAAACTCGCCAATGTGCAGTCCAAAACCATATTCGGCGGCATGGAAAACGCCAGTGCTATTTTCTATGCTGAAGACCTGGTAACGGGTAAGCGTCAATCGGAAGATGTGATCGCGCATGAGATCGCCCATCAGTGGTTTGGTGATATGGCCAG
>DATAHC010000495.1:0-2424 GCA_036263415.1 Flavisolibacter sp. | reverse complement strand
GATCCAGTGACGGCTTGAAACGTCAAACGTGAAAGAGGTGAAACGTAAATAGTCAATAGTGAATGGTCAATGGCTGTTGGATTGGCAAATTGGCAAATTGGCACATTGATAATCGGCATATTACCCAGGCTGTTTCATCAGCTAATCAGCTAATGATCACATCAGCTGATCATCCACCTGTTTTTTCTCCCACAAACCACTGCTCCTTGTTTTTGAACAGCACATTGAAGGTGGTCAGCGTACCATAAATGCGCGTGATATATTGCTGAAGGTTCACCTTATCCTCATCGCTTAATCCCTTGTGCGCATTGATCTGCTGCTCCATCACCCGGAGGCGGTCGCGCAGCATCACGATCTTGTGAAAGAAGTCTTCAATCGGAATTTCCTTGGGCTTTAGCGACTTGTCGGCAGGCTGCAGCAGCATCATACCGCCTTCCCAGCGTTCGCCCAGGCGTACCGTTTCACCCACGCCATTCCACAGGCGAAGGATCTTCAGCAGGGAGCGTTCCACTTCCGAGTGCGTCTCTATTTCTTCCGTTACATTTTCCGGTATGATCTCTTCCAGCTTCGTATCATCCTTGTCCACTTCCTTCAATCCATGGTTGATAAAGGAAATGAGGTAAGTGGCATAACGCAGGCCTACGATCACGCCTGGCCCGTGCTGGGTATGCTGCAGGCGGGTGCCGATCCCTAAGGTCAGTTGATCCATTTATTTCGTTTTTACAAATTCATAAGGAGTGAACTCTACAAAATCCGCTACGGTTACCGTCACGGACTTCACCTTGCCATTCTCCAAAGTGAAGGGCCATACCTTGGTACCATACAACGCTTCGTTGAAGCTGGCCAGGAAGCGGTTGCCTCCCAGTGGTTCCAGCTCGGCAAAGCGTCCTTTATGGTGCTCGAAGGTGGCCACCAGCTTGCCATTCTGCTGCACGATCTGCATCTGTCCATATACCGGATCTGTATATGTGCCGGCAAAGGCCGCCAGGTTTAGTGCAGGTGCCGGATGCAGGGCTACCGAATCTCTTTTTTCCTTCAGCCATTTATCCTGTGCCGCCTGGCTTTGCTGCTGAAAGCCCAGGTATACCTTGCTGTAATTGCGGTACGGCAGGGCGAGGTAGGCATCCATGATCTCCCATTTCAGGGCTTCATAGAAATTATTGGCATCGGTGTTGGTCAGCACCACAATGCCCAGTTTCTCTTCCGGGATCAGCGTAACGCTGGTTACAAAGCCATTGACGCCGCCCGTATGGGAAACGATCTTCCGGCCGCTGTATTCTTCCAGGAACCAACCCAGCCCGTATAAAGCAAAATGCCCTTTATTGTATAAAGTTCCTCCGTTGCCCAGGATGGAAGCCGGTGTTCTTGTCTGGCCGATCGCCGCAGCGGGTACTACCTGCTTATCGTTGTATTTGCCATTTTGCAGTTGCATCAGCAACCAATGACCCAGGTCTTCGGCAGAGGAGGAGATGCTTCCCGCAGGCCCCATATTTTCCAGTCTTCCGTAAGGAACTGCCTTGACCGTTCCGTTCACCAGGGTATGGGCTGTCGCCTTGTTTGGTGCGTTCACGATGTCCTTCGACAGCACCAGCGAATGGGTCATGCCCAATGGGGTGAAAATGCTGTCCTTTACAAAGGAAGCCCAGGAAACACCGGTCGCTTTTGGGATCACCTCCCCGGCCGTCATAAAGGCCGCATTGGTATAGCCCCAGCGGCTTCGGAAGCCATACAGGGGCTTCACCTTGCCGAATTTCTCACGCACTTCCTGGAGCGATAGGTCGGAATCGAAGTACATGAAATCCCCCTGAAAGGTCTCGAAGCCAAGACGGTGACAAAGCAGGTCACGTACCGTAGCCTCTTTGGCTACCCAGGGATCGTAAAGTTTGAAATCGGGCAGCCAGCGCTGTACCTTATCGTCCAGCGATAATTTCTTCGAAGCATCCAGCATAGCCAGGGCAGTAGCTGTAAAAGCTTTGGTATTCGACCCGATCATGAACAGCGTGTTCTCATCCACCGGGTCCGCTTTCCCTGTTTCCTTTACCCCGAATCCTTTCACCAATACCACCTTACCGTCTTTAACGATGCAAACGGCAACGCCGGGAATATTCCAGTCCTTCAGCGCCCTGGCCACATAACCATCCAGGCTGTCCTTTACAAAGGCAGGTGTTTCCTGTGCAAAAGAGGCAATAAATAAAAAGAGAAGGGTTGATAGCAAGACTGTTTTTTTCATGGCAAAAAGTTAAGCTGGCTTATGATTTTTTTCAAGAATCCGGTTGGCGATCTTCATGACCAAAGGGATCAGCATCGGGATATAGACGGCAATGAGCACATTAACGAGATAAGCGACCGGTATCATAAAAAGAAACAGGAAGGGCACGATCAGGGAGCGGGCCTTTGATTTCTTTACGATCAGCGGATCTATGG
>DATAHC010000494.1:0-4995 GCA_036263415.1 Flavisolibacter sp. | reverse complement strand
AGCATCCCAATGGGTAGGGTCATGACTCATCAGTATCTTGAATGGCGCCTCTTCTGCTCCTGTATAGGCTTTTGACAGATTACCGTATTTTGGAAAACGCTTCAAGGCACTCCAGTTTTGTATGCCGATCAAGGCAATTTTTTGATCGTTTCGCTCAAAAACAACATTTTCATCCATAAGTAGCTTCCATCCCATATCACGTTGCATGGCGATTAATGTATCCAGGTTTTTCCTCTTTTCTTCTGGTGAAGCCCATTCTGCATAGTCGCCGTAGTCATGATTACCCAAAACAGAATATACGCCCATCGGAGCATTGAGTTGCCTGAAAACATCCAGGTAAGCTTCCATTTCTTCGGACTTATTATTCACCAGATCGCCGGTAAACAGGATAAGGTCCGGTTTCAGGTCCATCACCTTTTGAACGCCTTTTTGTACGGCTTCTTTATTGGTAAAGCTACCGCTATGAATATCAGATAATTGAATAATATTCAAACCCTTAAAAGCAGGTGGCAGATTCGGGAAGGAAAGGTTCAGCCGCTTAATTTTATAATTGTATTTATTGGAGAAACCGTAAACTAAGGATCCAAAAAGAGTTCCACCGACTCCAAGACCCAGCCAGCTCAGAAATAGGGAGCGGGACATTTTATCACTATCCTGAATTCCTTCTCCTTCCGTATTGGTAAAAAACAGTTTGCCAGCCAGCCATTGAATGCCCCTTCGGATATCATCAACGAGAAAAAATACCGATGCAATGAGTTTGGCCAGAAAAAGACCGATCACCAACGCAAAAGCAGTAGAACGCACCCCTTTTGGAAACCGGTCGAATAAGGGCAGAAGAAATAAAATAATTATGGCGAGTACGGAAATTATCCAGTAAACCGCAAACAAAACCATCCTGGTTTTGGAACCCGCATTCGCGGATACCATTTTTATGATCTGAAATACGTAAAAATCCAATAATATCATTAATCCTGCTATAACCAGCATCATCGGCGTACTTCGCATAGTTGCTATTTGGAATGCAAATAAATAAAGTTTTGTAAATCAACTGGATTATCTTTCCACAGGCAGGTTTTTGACTCCTTAATTCTTATTTTTGCGCAACTGGAAAACGACAGTATCATATGAAGTTTACCTATTACGGTCAGTCCTGTTTCGCGTTGGACCTGCCTGAACACCGGCTTATTTTCGACCCTTTTATAACACCAAACGAATTAGCCCGGCATATTGATATTTCCTCTCTCAAGGCTGATTTTATCCTTATATCACATGGTCACAGCGATCATATAGCTGACTGCGTAACCTTAGCCAGGCAGACCGGGGCTACCGTCATCGGGGCATTTGAGGTTACCAACTGGCTTCAGGCTCAGGGAATTGAGAAGGTTCATCCCATGAATATCGGAGGAAAGTGGTCTTTTGAATTTGGAACGGTAAAATGCCTTAATGCCGTACACTCATCAGCCATGCCGGATGGTAGCTATGGCGGGAATCCAATGGGTTTTTTACTCAATACCGGCAATTCCAGTATATATTATAGCGGAGATACGGCATTAACGATGGATATGCAGCTGGTCTCACGATGGGGAAAGGTAACAGTTGGCATATTGCCTATTGGTGATAATTTCACCATGGGATATGAAGATGCTATTATGGCGGCTGAGCTCATCCAATGTAAAACGATCATAGGAGTACATTTTGATACATTTGGATATATTAAAATTGATCATAAGAAAGTCAAAGAAGCTTTTTCCGAAGCGGGATTGAATTTAATTTTACCTTCAATAGGAGAAACCGTTGATTTATAAATATATAGCTATAAATGGCCAGAATAATAGGAGTTGCAAATCAAAAAGGAGGAGTTGGTAAAACTACAACAGCGATCAATCTGGCTGCCAGCTTTGCTGTTCTGGAGTTTAAAACCCTGCTGGTTGATGCCGACCCGCAGGCTAACAGCACCACTGGTGTAGGGTTTGATCTTCAGAACGTAACCCAAAGCCTGTATGACTGTATGGTCAATAATTCAAACGCGCGGGATGTGATCCTGAAAACGGATATTCCAAATCTCGACCTGATACCTTCTCATATTGACCTGGTTGGAGCAGAAATTGAAATGATCAACTACCCGAACAGGGAGATGGTATTGAAACAATTGATCGAATCCGTAAAGAATGAATATGATTTCGTAATCATTGATTGTTCTCCTTCACTGGGTTTGATTACCGTGAATGCACTCACAGCTTCAGATTCCGTCATTGTACCGGTTCAATGTGAATTTTTTGCGCTCGAGGGTTTAGGTAAACTGCTGAATACGATAAAAATAGTTCAGAGCCGTTTAAATACGGCCCTGGTTATTGAAGGGATTTTAATGACTATGTATGACGGCCGCCTGCGACTTTGCAACCAGGTAGTAGCTGAAGTCAGACGTCATTTTGAAGAATTGGTTTTCAGTACTATTATACACAGAAATGCCCGGTTGAGCGAGGCACCCAGCTTTGGGAAACCTGTAATATTATATGATGCCAACAGTAAAGGGTCTATGAACTACCTGAATCTGGCTAAAGAGATTCTTCAAAAAAATAACCTGACCCGGATCCCTCAGGAAGAGCGTACTATTGAGCTGTAACACCCTTTCCGACAATAAACCGATTCACTGTTATAATATCAAATCCTGGCTGTATTTACCCTTCACTGGTGATTCATGCCTTAAATTCGCACAACGTTATTAAAATGAATAATCCCAAACAGAATAAGGACGCGCTGGGGAAAGGAATCCGTTCCTTATTACAAAGTATTGATTCAGATTTAAAAAATACGGCTGGGCAATTGCAGCCTCAGGCTGTTGAAGCGGCTACCGGGGTATTGCGTTTACCGGTCGAAAATATTGAAACGAATCCCAAACAGCCCAGACGTGATTTTGATCAGCAGGCACTGGAAGAACTTGCTCAATCGATACGGCTGCACGATATCATCCAACCAGTAACGGTGTCACGGCTTCACGGCAATAAATATCGTTTGATATCCGGAGAACGACGATTGCGCGCTTCCAAGCTGGCAGGCTTGAAAGATATTCCGGCTTATGTAAGAATTGCCAATGATCAGGAATTACTGGAGCTGGCGTTACTGGAAAATCTTCAGAGAGAAGATCTGAATGCCATGGAGATCGCACTCAGCTATAAAAGAATGATGGAAGAACTCGAACATACGCAGGAGCAGGTGGCAGAGCGTATGGGAAAGGACAGAACCACGGTAACGAATTATCTGAGGCTTTTGAAATTGCCGCCCGATATTCAGGTCGCAGTAAGGAATGGAGAGATCAGTATGGGTCATGCACGGGCGCTCATCAACGTTGATACTATTGATAAGCAATTGTACATTTTTGATGAGATCAAATCCAAGAACCTTTCGGTCCGCCAAACCGAATTACTGGTGCGTAACCTCTATAAGGAAAAAGAAAGCAGTAAACCAGGCGCCAGTTCGCTGCCGGACAGCTATAAGAAAGTAGAAGACAAACTGGCATCTCATTTCAGCACCAGGGTAAAAATGAAGCATAGCAAAAATGGTAGCGGTCAGATCACCTTTGATTACTATTCACTTGAAGAGCTGAATAAATTGCTGGATCAAATGAACGTAACCATTGAATAACCATTTTTCATATAAAAAAGCAGTAGTACTTTTCCTGTTATGCCTTGGCTTTACCAGGTATGCCAATAGTCAGGCTACAGATTCTACCAAGCCATTTATTCCTGTCGATTCTTTACCCAAACTGGATAGTCCGGTAGTCAAAAATAAAATTAGTGTAGACTCCGTTATAAAATACCACTCTCCCAAAAAGGCAGCCATTCGATCCGCTATTGTACCGGGATTAGGACAGATCTATAATAAAAAATACTGGAAGCTGCCAATCGTTTATGGAGCTCTGGGAACGGCAGGTGCCATTTTTGTTTTCAACATATCATCGTATAGGGAACTCCGGTTTGCCTATGCTGCAAAATACAAAGCGTCACTCCCGGGGGCAACAGCTGCTGACTCATCGGACTTCCGAAGTCTGGATAGAAGATATCAGGTTCTGGATGTCAATTCCCTGCGCTCCTACCGGGACGAATACAGAAGAAATGTAGATTATTCCGTATTGGCATTCATACTTTTGTGGGGCTTAAATGTGGTAGATGCTACCGTTGATGCCCATCTTAAGGCTTTTGATGTGAGCCCTGATCTCAGTTTTAAAATCAAAGTGGGTCATAGCGCAATTGCCGGTACCAATGGTATCAGCCTGGTGCTGGCTTTAAAATAATTATCTATGAAAATTGCTTTGATCGGGTATGGGAAAATGGGTAGAATGATTGAAGAAATAGCCATTGGCAGAGGGCATGAAATTATATTGAAAATAAGTTCCTCAAACCAGGAACTACTGACTGTAGAGAATCTTTCCAAAGCCGATACGGCAATAGAATTCACTAATCCTGAGAGTGCTGAAAACAATGTAAAACAATGCCTTAAGGCCGGAGTTCCTGTTGTATCCGGATCAACGGGATGGAATCAGCAATTACCGGCTGTTAAGGCCTATGTAAAAGAAGTTTCAGGCACCTTTCTGCATTCCAGCAATTTCAGTATCGGTGTTAATATATTTTTTGCTGTAAATACTTTATTGGCTAAACTGATGAGCAACCAACCGGAGTATGAGGTAAGCATCAGGGAAATTCATCATACACAAAAGAAAGATGCTCCCAGCGGCACTGCGGTTACATTAGCGGAACAGATAATGCATCAGGTTTCAGGAAAATCAAAATGGATTCTGGGCAAATCAGAAGATCCACAGTTTCTTTCCATTGAAAGCCAGCGAATAGACCCTGCACCGGGAACCCATCATGTGCGTTACGAATCGGAGATAGATGATATTGAAATCATACATACGGCGCATTCCAGAAAGGGTTTTGCCATCGGTGCTGTTCTGGCGGCTGAGTTTATACAAGATAAATCCGGCGTCTTTACAATGAA
>DATAHC010000493.1:0-8591 GCA_036263415.1 Flavisolibacter sp. | reverse complement strand
CTGTGCTTTTAAATAATCGTCGAGTGATGTGCTGGCCATTCTTCTTGAGAATAATTCCTCCAGGTTCCTCCCGATCAGTCCTTTAATTTTAATACTATCGCTCTCCACATCGAAATCCGCTACCCCATAATTACCAATGTGGACCGTGTTCATAATCAGTACCTGCCCATAGTAACTGGGGTCGGTGAACACTTCCTGGTAACCGGTCATTCCGGTATTGAAACAGATCTCGCCTCCGGTCGTACCGATGGCACCAAAAGCCTTTCCGTAACAAACAGTACCATCTTCCAGAACTAAAATAGCTTCCTTGTGTGTAGTCATTTTAAAAACAAATTGCGCAAAAATAAAGAACCTGAACGGAAGCAGGGTTTCTTTGCCTTTATATTTTTCACAAAGCGTAACCGGGCCCGGCCGTTTAGACGATCAGGCATAAAAAAAGGCAAGATTTTCATCTTGCCTTGGTTTTATTAACATGCAATCATTAGCTGGGTTGCTGTTCAGTAGCTTCAGGAGCATCGGTAGCGGGCGTTGCATCAGCTGCTGGAGCATCTGTAGCTTTTTTCTTTGCTGCACCACCTGCACGGCGTGTTCTTTTAGCCGGCTCTTTCTTCTCTTCTTTACCTTTTCCATAGATCTCATTGAAATCTACCAGCTCGATCATAGCCAGTTCGGCATTGTCACCAGGACGGGTGCCTAACTTAATGATGCGGGTGTAACCGCCGGGACGGCCGGCGATCTTTTCACTGATGGTGCTGAAAAGTTCAGTAACGGCTTCTTTATCCTGCAGATAGCTGAATACCACACGACGCTGGTGCGTAGTGTTCTGCTTGCTCTTGGTGATCAGGGGTTCAGCATAAATACGTAATGCTTTGGCTTTAGCCAAAGTAGTAACGATACGCTTGTGCTCGATCAGCTGGCAAGTTAAATTGCTTAACAACGCTTCGCGGTGCGCTTTCTTACGACCGAGGTTGTTGACTTTGTCTCCGTGACGCATGACATTTAAATTTTAGATTCCCTCCCACCGTGTCAAGGAATTGTGAGGTACTTAGGTGTAAAAATGAAAATGCAGCTATAAAAACTTATAGCTGCATTTATAAAATTAATAATCGTCTTTATCGATACCCAGCTTACCCAGGTCCATTCCGAAATGAAGGCCTCTTTCATTCAGCACCTGCTCGATCTCAGAAAGTGATTTCTGACCGAAGTTTCTGAATTTCATCAGGTCTTCCTGCTCGTACTGTACCAGTTCGCTCAGGCTGTTGATCTTTGCTGCCTTCAGACAGTTGAACGCTCTTACAGAGAGATCCAGGTCTTCCAGAGGTGTTTTCAGCACCTTACGTAATTGTAAGGTTTGCTCGTCTACGATATCCTCTTTCTTTTCTTCCTTATTATCAAAAGTGATGTTTTCATCCGTGATGATCATAAGGTGCTGAATGAGGATACGGCTGGCCTGCTTTACGGCTTCTTCCGGATGGATCGTTCCGTCTGTAGTTACTTCCATAACCAGCTTCTCATAGTCTGTACGCTGCTCCACACGGGTATTCTCAATGCTGTATTTCACATTCTTGATCGGCGTATAGATGGCATCGACAGGAATATATCCCAGCGGAGCATCCTTAGGCTTATTTTCCTCTGCAGGAACGTAGCCGCGGCCTTTACCAACGGTGATCTCTACATCCAGCTTGGAAGAGTTATCCAGTGTGCAGATCAGTAACTCAGGGTTCATGATCTGGAAGGACTGGGTACCTTCAGCCAGGTTGGCGGCAGTGAATTCCGTTCTGTTCTTTATAGAAAGTGTGATCTTTTCGTTTTGTACGTCATGCTCAACGATCTTCTTCAGGCGCACCTGCTTCAGATTGAGGATGATCTCTACAACATCTTCAGAAACACCCTTGATCGTAGCGAATTCGTGTTCCACGCCTTCGATCTTCACGCCAATGATCGCGTAACCTTCCAGCGAGTTGAGCAGCACACGGCGCAGGGCATTCCCAATGGTAACGCCATATCCGGGCTCAAGCGGACGGAATTCGAACTGAGCTTCGAAATCATTAACTTTTTGAAGTACGATTTTGTCGGGCTTCTGAAAATTTAAAATTGCCATTTGTTATTTCAGATTTAAAGGTTTGCGTTAAGTTACCTCGCGAATCATATGAAAAAAGAATCAGGCAATGACTGCCTGAAACCTTCTCTTATCTTACTTAGAATACAATTCGACGATCAGTTGTTCTTTGATATTTTCCGGAACACTCTCTCTTTCAGGATACGTGATGAACGTTCCCTGAAGTGACGTTTCATTCCAGTCTACCCAGGTGAACTTAGGATTACGGCCACGAACCTGGCTGGTAACCGCAGTGTTATCTTTGGATTTCTCTTTCAGAGAAATAATATCACCTGGTTTTAACTGGTAAGAAGGAACATTCACTACCTCGCCATTCACGGTTACGTGCTTGTGGCTTACCAGCTGACGGGCAGCAGGGCGGGAAGGAGCGACACCCATGCGGAATACGGTATTATCCAGACGGGCTTCCAGTAATTTAATGAGGTTTTCACCGGTAACACCTTTACGACGGGAGGCTTCTTCAAAGGTTTTGCGGAATTGCTTTTCCAGAACACCATAGGTGTATTTGGCTTTTTGCTTTTCACGCAGCTGAAGTGCGTATTCACCCAGTGTTTTACGCTTGCGCTGAGCACCATGCTGGCCGGGAGGGTTGGAATTTTTACCTAACCACTTTCCATTTCCTAAGATGGGCTCCCCGAAAATGCGGGAGATTTTGGTCTTTGGACCATTGTAACGTGCCATATAGTTTATTCATTTTCGCTTTTTAAAAACCGGTGCTTCGATCGGTAAAAGCGATAAAAATTAATCGAGCACCCTTTGGTTAAATGAATCTAATTTGGCGATTCAACTATGTCTTGCCTCTTTCCCTATTGGGGGTTTGGCGATTATACTCTTCTTTTCTTAGGAGGACGGCAACCATTATGGGGTAAAGGAGTAACGTCTTTGATCATGGTTACTTCGATACCGGACTGAGCGAGGGCGCGGATGGCGCTTTCTCTTCCTGCTCCGGGTCCTTTAACAAACACATCCACTCTTTTTACACCGGCATCCAGTGCTTTCTTGGAAGCATCTGAGGAAGCCATCTGGGCTGCATAAGGGGTATTTTTCTTAGAGCCCTTAAAACCCATTTTACCAGCGCTGGACCAGGAGATCACCTGTCCCTGCTTGTTGGTAATGCTGATGATCAGGTTGTTGAACGTTGCATTTACGTGTGCGTCGCCATAAGCGTCCACCTTCACGATCCTTTTCTTTGCAGCTGCTTTTGCACTCTGCTGTTGTGCTTTTGCCATTGTATTCAGGTAGTCTTTTAAATGTGTAATCACGCTTGCGCGTGATTCCGAATCAATCCTCCTCCTGCACCGGGTATCCGTAATTGATTCAGTAATTTCTGGTGCATATAAATGAGGAAAGCCCAGGCCAACGACCTGGAGCTTTCCGGCATTTTATTTCTTAGGTGCCTTCTTCTTACCGGCAACTGTTTTACGCTTTCCTTTACGGGTGCGGCTGTTGGTCTTTGTACGCTGACCTCTAACCGGCAGTCCTTTACGATGACGCAGGCCGCGGTAGCAGGCAATATCCAGCAAACGCTTGATGCTCATCTGAACTTCTGAGCGCAACTGACCTTCCACCTTGAATTCGTTGGTGATGGCGTTACGGATCGCATTCAATTCATCATCATTCCACTCATTCACTTTTTTATTACGATCAATCCCGTGAGTGTCAAGGATATAGCGGGCAGTAGATGGTCCGATACCATAGATATAGGTAAGACCGATTTCGCCTCTTTTATTTTTGGGTAAGTCAACGCCGGCAATACGAGCCATAGTGAATTTCTATTTAGATTTTTAATTTCAGTTTCTGTTCGGTCCGGTCCGCTAGCAACCGGACTACAAGAATTATCCCTGTCTTTGTTTATAACGGGGGTTCTTCTTGTTGATCACGTAAAGCTTTCCTTTACGACGCACGATTTTACAATCTGCACTTCTCTTTTTAATGGATGCTCTAACTTTCATTTTTTAAGCATTTAGCTGTCAGTCTTGACTTTCAGCGTTTTATGAATTATTTATATCGGAAAATAATACGCCCTCTGCTCAAATCGTACGGACTCATCTCCACTCCCACCTTATCACCCGGTAAAATCCGTATGTAGTGCATCCTCATTTTCCCGGAGATCGTGGCCAGTATTTCGTGACCATTTTCCAGCTTAACCCTGAACATAGCGTTCGATAAAGCTTCTAAGATCGTTCCGTCCTGTTTGATTAATGGCTGTTTCGACATACAGATTTTGGGAGCGCAAAGATATAGTTATTCACCGGAAAAAAGAAAAAAGATCCGGCTTCGGCCGGATCTAATGACATTTTTTCCAAAATATTAAGAAGATTTAGTGCGCAGCCACCCGTTCCAGGGGCACTTTTGTCATATCCAAATGGTGATTTTGCAGTTCGTGCAGGTAAATCGCATGGTTAAAATGGCGATGGTCTTCCCGGTACCAGATCTCCATATTGGTATAGTTGCCCGGATCATGGACCAGAATGCGGAATGGCCCTTTTTTGAATTTGGTGCCTGCTTCTGTGTCTTCCTTTTCAAATCCCAACAGATTTATCAGGCGCTCCTCGGTTATCGGCAAGGGATGAATCTCTGCCGGAGCATACCAGAATTCCTGGATGCCGTTATCCACACAAACCATATTCTCTTCCCGGCTTACTGAAATCACCCTTCCTTCCCTTTCGCCTTCGTCGAATAAAACGCGAACAATGTCTCCTTCCTTGAGTTCTGAGATTTTAACCATATAGCGTTGTTTTGAATCAATAAGTTAGTTCATTTTTACCAACGAAAACAATACCAGAAAACAAATCCTTTAATCTGTCCAGCTATATACGTATTTATCGTTTTCAATATCCAATGCCTGTTTGGTCAGCATCAGCGGATGGAAGGTATCTACCATCACTGCCAATTCCTTAGTTTCCCTGGCACCAATGCTTTTTTCCACGGAACCCGGATGAGGACCATGGGGAATACCCGCCGGGTGCAGCGTGAGCATACCTCTTGTTACATTCTTACGGCTCATGAAATCTCCGTCCACATAGTAGAGCAACTCATCACTGTCTATATTACTATGATTGTAAGGCGCGGGGATGGCCAGCGGATGATAGTCGAATAAGCGCGGGCAAAAGGAGCAAACTACAAAATTATGCGCCTCAAAGGTCTGGTGCACCGGCGGCGGCTGGTGTACCCGGCCGGTAATGGGTTCAAAATCATGAATGGAGAAGGCATACGGGTAGCAACACCCATCCCAACCGATCACGTCAAAAGGATGTCCGGCGTAGTGAATATTATAGAGAATTCCTTTCTTCTTCGTCCGAACCAGGAAGTCGCCCCGCTCATCGTGGGTCACCAGGTTTTGCGGCGCCCGTATATCCCGTTCACAAAAAGGAGCATGTTCCAGCAGCTGGCCATTTTTACTGAGGTATTTTTTGGGGAAGCGGATAGGGCTGAAGGATTCCACGATAAACAAGCGGTTGTTTTCATTTGCAAAATGTATCTGGTAGATGGTTCCCCTGGGAATCACCAGGTAATCACCATAGCCAAAGGTCAACTCGCCATACATCGTTTTGAGAACCCCACTCCCTTCATGAACGAACAGCATTTCATCCGCATCCGCGTTCTTATAAAAATAATCCTGAACACTGGTTTGTGGCGCTGCCAGCACCACGTGAACATCATTGTTCACCAGGATGGGAACCCGGCTTTCGAGATAGTCCTTTACCGGTTTGATCTTGAAGCCTTCAAAGCTTCTGTGACTCAGCATGCGCTCTTCTGCGATCTGCGGAGCAATATTTACCGGCTTCTCGGTTTTGATGATCTGGGTGGGCGGATATACATGATACAGCAGGGAGTAGTCGTTTGAAAATCCTTCAGTTGAGAACAATTGCTCGGAATACAAGCTTCCATCCGGCTTACGAAATTGAGTATGACGCTTGTGCGGGATCTCTCCCAGTTTATGATAATAGGCCATAAATGAAACTTTTGATGAATGAATTAATATACTATCTAACAAGGGAGCAGGGAGCGGACTGCAACATAGCCACCAGGAAATAATATTTCCATGCGCGCTTATCGATATAGTAGGTGAAGTTTCTGAAAAAGGGCATAGCAAGCTTCTGGTTAAAGTTAAGAAATCCTATTTTCAATACCAGATGCAAATATCTACCGCCGGTTTGCTGGTGATCAAAGACCGCCGACTCCTGCTGGCCTTCAGTAAGCCGAAACAATGCTACTATCTGCCAGGCGGCAAAGTAAATGAAGGGGAAACTTTCAAAGATGCCTTATGTCGTGAAATAGAAGAAGAGCTGAATGTAACGCTTCAACCTTCGGAACTGATTTATTACGCGCACATTTCAGCACCTGCCTTTGGAGAACCCGAGGGAGTTATCATTGAACAGGAATGCTTCCTGGTCAAGAGGCCTATTGACCCGCAACCATCCGCTGAAGTTGGCTCGGTTGCCTATTTTACCTTTGCTTCCTATAGCCAGGAAGAAAGACAGGCTATCGGAACCATTGAAATATTGAAACGATTACAAAGCGACGGTCTTATTGATTAAGCTTCAGAAATAATCAGCCCCGCCGAAGCGGGGCTTTCCTATATAGATGGTTAGTATAAATGACAGATTGAAAGACAGGATGGTTTCGCTATGGTTTAATAATTGTATGGTTTGAGAAAAACAATATGATGAAACTACTATTTGCTTTACTGATCATGGCAGGGCTTGCTTCCTGCAGCAACGACAGCACAACGACCACAACCAGCGATTCCAGTACCACTACCACCAACCCTACCGGTGTAGAAAATGTGAATGGCAATGTGCCGGATACTACTAACAGTATTCAACTCAGTACCAGTGGGGACACCACGAAAACAAAAGACTCTACCCGTCGCTGATTAGAGCTTCAGGTTCTTCATATACATGGCATCCGCCTTTGCAGCCAGCAAAGGTGTGGTGCCTTCATATTTTTCCTGCTCAACTATGAAATAGTTACTACCCTGTTTATTCGCCGCGCGCATAATTGCCGGGAAATCGATGATGCCGGTACCCAGCACCACAGAATCCGCTTTTTCTGTCGTATTCTTTTTTCTATCCTTGATATGAAACAGCTTGAAACGGTTCGGATACTTCTCCAGCCATTTGATGGGATCCTCACCAGCCGTAACTACCCAATAGATATCCATTTCGAAGTCGACCAGGTTTTTATCGGTCTGCTGCATCATGATATCCTGAGGGTATACTCCCTCCTGCTTCGTAAATGAATAGTCATGATTATGGTAACCGAAACGGATGCCCGCCTTTTTGCTGATCTCCCCGCATTGATTGAACTTATCTGCTGCCCGTTTATAGTCGTCCAGCGATTTCTGCGGACCCAGGTATGGACAGAGCAAATATTTCATCCCTATGGAAGCTGCCTGCTCGGCTTTCCGTTCAAAGTCTTTCGTGTAATCGCAATGGCTCGAGACCATGGTCATTCCCAGGCTATCCAGATAGGATTTAAAGGCGGCCGGGGTCATGTTCCAGAACAGGCCCTGTGGGCCTTCGTATCCTTCCAGTTGCTTATATCCAAATTGGGATACCTGTTTCAACACTCCTTTGGGATCTTTGGTAAGGTCATCCCTGAGCGTATACAGTTGTAAGCCGAACGGACCAATGCCCTGCGTACCACTGGCATTCTTTGCCGTATTGCAGCCCAGGAGGCCGGTACTCATGGATTGCAGTACCACACCCGCTCCCAGGGCAGCACTTAACTTGATAAACTTTCTTCTTTGATAGGTCATGGTTAAAGGTTTAAGGATTAGGCCCAGGCTTTATCGCCTTTTTTGTAAGGAATGCAGCCCTGATAGGATCCGGGTACCGCTTTATATCTTCTTGCCTGCGTGGTTCCGATCTCCGAAGTGAAATAACCCAGCAAGGTCAATTGCTTCATCATGGTGAAATAATGCGGTGCCATGGATTGCCTCTTATAATTCTTGTTTCCTTTGGCAATTTCCGCTTTCTCCTTTTCACCCTCCTTGTTATTGAAATCGCTGACCTTTTTCTGGTATTCTTTTGCCTCTTTATCGATTTCAATCAGCAGCGCCGTACGCTGATCAGGAGCCAGGTCCATAAATGTTTTGTCATACTTTTTCTTGCTGGCCTCATTCAACTTGTTGAGACCTTCATGGAAGGCCTGCTGGTCGCCGGCTTCGTAGCAATCGTTGACCATAACTGTCATAAACTGGCCCACCTTGGCCGCTTTTGCTCCAGGCGTACTGGTAGTGGGAAGAATGGTATCGGCAATTTCATCCAGGTAGGCAATATTTTCCGGGGTGAACTCTGTAGTGCTTCCGGTTTTGGTATTGCAACCGCTTAAAAAGGAGTCTGCGCCGATCAGGGTGCCTCCTAAAAGTATACTGATATATTGTACAGCTTCTCTGCGATTCATGGTAATTGTTTTAATGGTTGAATTAGAACGTTAAACTATAGCCATCTCTGTATTTCCTTTT
>DATAHC010000492.1:0-9566 GCA_036263415.1 Flavisolibacter sp. | reverse complement strand
CCGTGAACTTCCACTCAACAGCCGGCTGAATGGCGGTAAAATGTTCCTTGATCGTTTTGTCAATCTGCATATCCAGGCTCTCTCCCATCTTCTCCAGGGTGAGTGTGAAAAGCGGAATAGCCGGCTGCACCCGGCTCAGGTGCTCAAATTTCAGCTTGCCTTTCTGCTCGGAAGCGATCTCCAGTAAACCGATCAGCGAACCATTATCCAGCAGCAACGGACAAAGGATGAGACTCTGCGCACCCTGCTCGTAATAGTATTTCAACAGCTCATTGAACCGGCTGCTGCTTTCGTTGAGAATTTCATAAAGGATGGGCTTACTGTTGTGACGGAAGACCTCCTGGCACTGCTCACTGATCTTATCCTTATCCTGCGTTACCGTATCGTTCCTGAAAAGCAGGCTATGCTTGTAATGCGCTTCGGTATAGAGATAATATTCATTCTTCTTAAAGAAGGGCGTTACGCCGATCTTCACTTTCTGAATGCCAATAAGGCTTTGCACATGCTGTTGCAGTTCTTCATATACTTCGGTATCTGAAAAGGCATTGATATTCAGCAGGGCATTCTTGATCTCATTGATCACCTGCTCCTGCGTCACGTCCGTTACATCTATAACGATCACGCCGTCAAATTGAAAATGCTCGAGTGGGAACAGGGTTTTCAATTCGTCAAGTTCGATCGTACGGTTGGGAGAAAATCCAGCCGGCAGCGCATAGTCCTTATCTATACATTTGACATCGATGAACTGGGCATTCAGGCGCAACTCAAAATAGCGGGTCAGTCCGCTGGCCGGGTCGGTATAAGGATGAACCGATGTTTCAATGGTCGCCGCTTCATGTGAGTAGAATTTTCTTAAGATCAGGTTATACGCAAGCGACACATTGGCTTTGGCAATATTGATATTGGTCTTATGATCGGGTAGGTCTATGATATCAGAACCTTCTTTCAGGAAGAGCGCCTTAAATTCGGGTGAGCTGTAGATCGCTTCGGACTGAAAAGGAAAACAGATGGCATAAATGCCCTGGTTGGCAGCGGTAGCCGGTGGAAAAATAGTGGAGAGCAGCGTTTCGACCAGAACGGTATGCTGGGACAGGATCGTACGGTCCTCTATCGGTTGCTGCAATTCCGGAAGCTGATCGATCTCATCCAGCAGACCCTGGTAGAGCTTGCGGGCGCCGGGTTTGCCTTCTGCGATCATGCGTCGCAATACTTTGATCAATGGCTGAAAACTAAGCTGGCTGTTAACGCCCTGGTATAAATTAGAGATTGTGGCCATTCCTGTGGTTGCTTTATCAGGTAAAAAATACGGATTTGCGCTTTCTGGTGAAAAAGCTACTGTACATAAAGCAACCTCTGCGCCAAATAAAACGGTACTTACATATAAAGCCTAAAGAGTGCCAGTCCTAACCACTTATCCATCATGGGTATGCGTTTCAACCCATTCCGCTGTAAAACCCTGGCTTATCTATCAAAAAATTAAGTAATCTGAAGTGTAAGTGGCCACATGAGAAGTGATGCAGGCTTATATCTCCTGATTTTACTCCGGTTGACGCTCTTTTTTGACCACGCTGTGGTAATATTTACACACTGGCTTCAGTCCGCATTCAGCACATTTAGGCTTGCGGGCAATACAGATATAGCGACCGTGCAGAATGAGCCAGTGATGAAATTTATAAACCAGCTCCTTGGGAATAAATTTGATCAGTTGCAATTCGGTCTGAAGAGGGGTTTTTGCCTGGACGGTCAGGCCGATACGGGCAGAAACCCGAAATACATGCGTATCTACGGCCATATTCGGCTGCTGGTCGATAACGGAAGTGATCACGTTTGCCGTTTTTCGCCCGACACCCGGCAGTTTTACCAGTTCTTCCACCGTCATGGGTATCTCCCCGTGAAATTGCTCCATGACCATTTTAGCCATTCCTATGATATGGCGGGACTTATTACCGGGAAAGGAGATGCTTTTGATGATGGCGAACACGTCGTCATAACTGGCCCGCGCCAGCGAGGGCAGGTCCGGATACATCGCAAAAAGGGCCGGCGTGGTCATATTAACCCGCTTGTCCGTGCATTGGGCCGATAAGATAACGGCTACTAATAATTCGTAGGTATTGCCATAAACCAGTTCGGTTTCGGCTTCGGGGCGTGTAACGGAGAAATAATCGATAACAGCTTGAAAGCGCTCTTTCCGGTTCATGAAGAACTCAAAATTAAGCCAAAAGGCTTATTTGGAGGCAGCAGCTTCTTCGGGCTTGTAAATATGCTTTAAAACATTCAGGATCACTTCAGTACGGGGCGAAACAGTGATCGAATCAAGGCGCTCCATGGAAGTCTTCATTACGGTGAGCTTCTCTCTCAGCGTCCAGTCTTCCTGTAACGCTTTTTCAATAGCAGTGGTGGCTTCAGGACTGGTTTCCTTATATAAATAAAGAAGCAGGTCCTCTGGTGTAAAATTGTGCATAGTAACCAATAAATGGTAAAAAATAGTCAACGAGTCCAATAATGCGGTTCGTCCGGTTCTTAAACGACAGTTTGGATTTTCTTATTGTGCAGGCCTTAGTCTTTTTCGGGCTGTTCTACTATGAACAGGTCCTCATTATCCCGCTTCATGAGGTATTTTTCACGGGCATATTTTTCAATGGCGGCAGGGTTGCTCTTCAGCTCTTCCAGCGATTTCCGCTCCTTGGCAATTTCGCTGGTGAACCAGGCTTTACTCTTTTGCAGGGCTTCCAGTTCCCGACTTCTTTCCCTTTGGGAGATCATATCCCTGGAATCGAAGAACAGCATCCATACTACGAAGGCAGTGAACGTAATGAAGTATTTATTATAGGTCCAGCTGGGAATGCCCGAAAGGAATTTCATAACGGTGGCGAAGTTATAGGTTGAAATTAGGAAATCGGTTCCATTTAGCCCAAGTCATTATTTTGCGGCACCAGTCTGTCCGATCAGTTGTTGCAGGGCCTTTTTCTTTTCTTCCCATTCCTCATCGATGATACTGAACACCACCGTATGGCGAATGCTGCCATCGGGCTGGATCGCATATTTGCGAAGCACGCCTTCTTTCACGCCTCCGATCTTTTCAACAGCCTTTTGCGACCGCAGGTTCTCATGTGCTACATGAAACTCCACGCGCTGGAGTTTCCATACCTCAAACAGATACTGTAATAGTAGCAGCTTGCATTCCTTATTGTGAGGCAGGCCCCATACCTCGGGCGTATACCAGGTATAGCCTATGGCCGCCCGCTTGTCTTTAGGTTCTATAAAATAAAGCCGGGTCATTCCGAGGATGGCATCATCGCCGGTCCTCCGGATCACAAACGGTATTTGTCCTCCGCTGGCCTGCTGCTCCAGGGCAGTCTGAATATACTGGTCAAAACGCTGATCGTACTGTTCATCGATAATCAGGGTTCTGGTATACTGCCAGAGCCGCTTGTCCTTGGCCAGCTGGCGCAAAACCGGAATGGGCTCCGGAGTCAGTAACTCCAGGTAGATGTACTGGCCTCTTAACTGTGTTGTATCTATGGTCATAAAAAAACATCCCGCCGGAGCGGGATGAAGGTTTATTATTTACCGAATTTCAATTTGCTTCCGGGATAATAGGCCGAGGCACCCAGCAACTCTTCAATGCGAATCAGCTGGTTGTATTTGGCAATCCGGTCGGTGCGGCTGGCAGAGCCGGTCTTGATCTGTCCGCAGTTCAGCGCCACGGCCAGGTCGGCGATCGTGGTATCTTCCGTTTCACCGCTGCGATGGCTCATGATGGTATTATAGCCATTATGCTGGGCCAGTGTTACAGCATTGATCGTTTCCGTTACCGTACCAATCTGGTTCACTTTTACCAGCAATCCGTTTGCAATGCTTTTATCGATCCCTTGTTGCAGGCGCGTCACATTGGTTACAAACAGGTCGTCACCCACCAGCTGGCATTTGCTGCCAACCGCTTCCGTCAACGCTTTCCAGCCTTCCCAGTCGTCTTCGGCCATACCGTCTTCAATGGAAGCGATCGGGTATTGACGCACCCAGTTGGCCCAGTAATTCACCAGCTCATCGCTGCTGAAGGTTTTGCCGTCACTTTTATGGAAGACATACTTACCATTCTTATACAATTCACTGTTCGCCGCATCCATGGCAATGAAGATCTGCGAACCAGCCTTATAACCAGCCGCTTCGATCGCTGTCAGCACGGTTTCAATAGCTTCTTCGTTGGAGCCGATATTCGGTGCAAATCCGCCTTCATCACCCACATTGGTGCTGTATCCTTTCTTTTTCAGTACGGTCTTCAAAGCATGGAAGATCTCCACACCCCAGCGCAGGCCTTCACTAAAAGAGGAAGCGCCTACCGGCATCACCATGAACTCCTGAAAGTCGATCTTATTATCCGCATGCGCGCCACCGTTAAGGATGTTCATCATCGGCACCGGCAGTGTTTTCGCGTTGGTGCCGCCGATATAGCGGAATAAAGGAAGACCTGCTTCTTCGGCTGCGGCCTTGGCTACGGCCATACTTACGGCCAGCATAGCATTGGCGCCCAGCTTACTTTTATTTTCTGTGCCATCCAGCTCGATCATCACCTGGTCAATTCCAGTCTGGTCAGCTACGTCATACCCTACAAGTTCCGGCGCGATCGAGTCATTGACATTGGCTACCGCTTTCAGCACGCCTTTACCGACGTACACTTTTTTATCATCATCACGCAGTTCCACCGCTTCATGCACACCGGTGCTGGCGCCGCTGGGAACGGCCGCTCTTCCAAAGGATCCGTCGTCGGTGATCACGTCTACTTCAACGGTGGGGTTGCCTCTGCTGTCTAATATCTGCCGGGCAAAGATCTCTGCTATGTAACTCATTGTTGGATTGATTGATTAGTTAATATGTTGATTTACGGTTTGAATTCGGATCAGGTTATTGATTCCGCAAAGGATCTAAATCCCTCCGTTCTGAAAGGGAAGTTAGGAAATAGCATCTTTGGCGGAAACCTTTTCTATTCATACAAGGCAGCCATCATTAGCAGTATCGTAGCAGCAAAGCCATATGCTCAGCTTTCGGCCGGCACGGTCAGACTTCTGAACACATCTTCCAGCCGCTGGCTTTCGCTTTGCAAAGAAACGATGTTGAGGTTATGTTGCAAAGACAATTCAAGCAATTGCTTACGGACCGATTCCGGCTCATTCGTTTCCAGGCTCCAGTTGTTTGCGTCGAGTTTGGTTACCAGCAGCACATCCTTCAGCCGCTTCAGCCATTCTACCTCCAACGGCTCCTTGAAGCCTACTTTCACCACATTGGCGGACGACCGGTTCTGCAGGTTCGCCAGCGTATCATCGGCCACGATCCGGCCCTTATTGATGATGATCACCCGGTCGCAGATCGCTTCCACCTCCTGCATGATATGAGAAGAGAACAGAACGATCTTGTCTTTCCCCTGGTCGCGGATCACATTGCGGATCTCCACGATCTGGTTCGGGTCCAGTCCGGTAGTGGGCTCGTCCAGGATCAGGATCTCCGGGTCGTGCAGCAGTGCGGCCGCCAGTCCTACCCGCTGTTTGTAGCCCTTGGAAAGCTGGCCGATCTTCTTTTTACTTTCCGGGGTCAATCCGGTTAGGGCGATCACCTGCGCGATCTTATTCTTTTTGTCGGCCACTGTGTGCAGGTCGGCTACAAAGTCCAGGTATTCCCGGATATACATGTCATAATAAAGGGCATTCGATTCGGGAAGGTATCCGATCTTCTTCTTCACCGCCATTGGGTCTTTGGTCACATCGATACCGCTCACCGTTATCGATCCGCCGTCAGGCTGCAGATAGCCGGTGATCATTTTCATGGTGGTGGATTTACCCGCCCCGTTCGGGCCCAGAAATCCAACGATCTCTCCTTTCTTCACCGAGAAAGAGATCTCATTGACTGCCTTCTGCCCGCCATATTGCTTCAACAACTGCCTGACTTCAATCGACATAAGCCAAAGATAAGGAAAGCAAAGGCAGATGGCTGATGTCTGATGTCGGATGTCGGATTTGTATGTCAGATGTCAGATTTCAGATGTCAGATATGGGGATCGCCTATTTGGCATTCTTTCCTTTTGGCATCAATGGCTTCCTACCGGCATCCATCATTCCTTCATTTCTGTCGGCATCAGGTAACTAAGATGTCATTACGCATGACAAATCCATTCCCCTTTTCGGAGTATCAAAGAACTGCTGGAAAGAGATAACCCGTGCTATTGAATTTCCCCTTCCAGCTACAAAACTAGAATGATGAAAAGGGCCAGGTATCAATCAGGGATAAACAGGGAGAAAAACGGAGAAAGAAGGAGAAAGAAGGAGAAAAGCGAATTCCTATAAAACCACGCTATGGTAGGAAAAGACCGCCTTCACTCGCTGACCGTCATTGCGAGGACGTAGGACGAAGCAATCCCCTGCACCTCCAGCATGCTGTACGCCAGTAAGAGACGTAGAAAAGACCGTTTCTAAAAGCCACCCACTCCTTACTGATCGCTCATTGCTGATTTCTCCCATACTGAATGCATACTAAAAGCACCATTTTGTCGAAAGCCCCTGTTGCCCGGAACGCCCCCAATCTATTAAGACTGTCAAGCTGCAGACAATCCAGTCCTACCCTAAGACCAGGTAAAGACCAGGAGAAGACATAGATCGTCCCCATTTACGTCCTTCATCCTTCGTTGTAGAAGCATAGTGAAAGCATACCGCCTCCATACCCCCTCCATAGCACTCCCATGCCCCAGCCATGGAGGAACCGTACTGGTAAGCTGGTTCATATGAGAAGTAATCTTACTGCGATTGGGCAAGCTGGCAGGTAAGAAAGTCGGGTAAAACACCCTTTCACCTGGCTTTCCATAGGGCTTCCCTATGCTTTCACTAGGGAGTCACTACGAAGGATGATGCATTCTGGCAGATGAGTGATCAGTGATGAGTGAGGAGTGGGCGTACCTGGTTAGGACCTTTCCTGCGGTAGGTTTTGCGTAGCAGAGTCTGGAGGTGCAGGGGATTGCTTCGTCCTGCGTCCTTCCGCCAGAGGCGGACACGCGCCATGACGGTCCGAACTATTATGCTGCTTGAACTATGAGAGCCTAATCATAAAGATCCCTCCTTCGTCGGGATGACAGCGAAGAAGGAGGAATGAAAGAAAGGACAAATCAAAGGCTCCTCTTATTCTCCTCCTTCTTCCTCTTAGGGCCAGCCGTATGAATGAAGGAAAGGTTGCCACAAAGCACTACGCTGCGCAGCAGCCCTCCTTTTCTCTTTGATCTCCTTTATCCTCTTAGCCCTGCTGCTTCCTACGCCAGCGGTACAATAGAAAATGCCCGCTACCCGTAAAGATGTATTCTCCTTAGCCCCTTAGCTCCGGGCGAAATAAAAAGACTGCGAAGCAGTCCCCGCGTTCTCAGCGCCTCCGCGAGAAACCAAAACGGAAGCCGTCTCCTCCAAGCAGTCAAAAATTATTGTCCGGGTCTGTCGTCCGTCGACGGTCGTGTGTGGACCGCTCGATCATATTCACCTTTCCACGCGTACCACCCGAAGATCACAAACCCCACCGCGATCGGGGTGAAGATGGTGATGATAATGATCCAGGGCAGCGGCTTGCTGATATCACCCTTTCCCGCACTGTCGATATGGTTGATGGCATTGTATACGAGGAAGATCCAAAGGGCCGGACCGGCCAGCATCCAGATCCATCCCAGAAAGCGTTTGATTGTATTCATTCCGGTTTATTTAATCAGTCAGATCCCGATCCTTGCGGTTGGATATATATAAACAGCCGATGATAAAGCAGAGGGCGGCTACACCGATCGGATACCAGAGCCCCGAAAGATGATCGCTTCCTTCCACCGTAGTAATCAGCGTGGCAATAAAAGGCACCAGTCCACCGAATACACCGTTGCCGATATGATACGGAAGGGACATGGAGGTATAGCGTATTCGGGTCGGGAACAGTTCCACCAAAAAAGCGGCTACCGGACCATAGACCATCGTAACAAATAACACCATCAGTGCAATCAGGCCGGTCATCTTCCACCGGTCGGTTCCGTTCAGCAGCACTTCATTCTTTACCGTTGGCTCGCCGCTAGTCCGTACCGCTGTGGTCTTCATCCGGCTGTCATCGGTAAAGGTCTTCCACACAACTGTTGTCGTGGATCCTTTTACAGAATCGTAATGGGTAGATGCCGAAGTCTCTGCTATGGATTTATGGGATACGTCGGACAGGCGGAACAGCCGATCGAAAATTGGCCGGTAGAGGAGAACGCCGAGCAGCATACCGGTCAGCATAATGTTACGCCGACCCCATTTATCGGAGAGCCAGCCAAAGAAAACAAAGAAAGGCGTGGCGAACAGCAAGGCGATCAGCAGAAGGGTATTGGCCTGTTCGTACTCGATATGGCAAAGTGTGAGGATATAGCTCTGTGCGTAGAACTGACCGGTGTACCAGATCACACCCTGTCCCATCGTAACACCGAATAAAGCCAGCAGCACCATTTTGAAATTCCGCTTATGCCCGAAGCTTTCCTTCAGCGGATTAACGGAAGTCTTCCCCTCTGATTTCAACCGGGAGAACAAAGGCGATTCCTGCATTTTCATCCGGATGATGATCGACACGATCACCAGTACGATCGACAATAGAAAAGGATAGCGCCAGCCGTTGCCATTGGTAAACTCCTCTACCCCGGTTAGGCGGCGTACCGAAAGGATCACACCCAGCGACAGGAACAAGCCCAGGGTAGCGGTGGTCTGTATCCAGCTGGTGAAAAAGCCGCGCCGGTGTGCCGGTGCATGTTCGGCCACATAGGTGGCGGCACCGCCATACTCACCGCCCAGGGCCAGGCCCTGCAACAGGCGTAACAGCAGTACCAGTGCCGGCGCCCATCCGCCGATGGTAGCATAGCCTGGCACACAGCCGATAAGAAACGTGGAGGTGCCCATCAATATAAGGGTGAGCAGGAAGGTGTATTTTCTTCCGATCAAATCGCCCAGCCTGCCGAAAACCAGTGCACCGAACGGACGCACGATAAATCCTGCCGCAAAGGTGGCGAGGGTGGACAGCAAGGCCGCTGTCGGATTTTCCGATGGGAAGAACTTGGCGGCGATGATGGTAGAGAGACTGCCGAAAATGTAGAAATCGTACCACTCGATCAATGTGCCTACAGAGGAAGCGGTGATCACTTTCCAGATGCCCTTGGTTGAAGCCATGTCTGTTGTATTACTCTTTGACAGCTACGCCGATCTTGGAATCAGCCGTTCCATAATATAAGAACCATTTGCCCTTATACCGGGCCAGTCCTTCAATGAAGGTTACATGATTTACCTGTCCGGTCATCTCATACGGTTGATCGGGTTTTATGAAATACGTGTTCATCCGCTGAATGGGCTTCAGGGGATCATTGCGGTCCATCAGGATCTGGGAGGCCGCATAGGTTCCTTCTACGAGGGATGTGTCTCCTATATCCGGAATATTGCGGCTGTTGTACAATAATACGATGCCACTATCAGTAAGCATAGCCGGCGGACCGGATTCCACGAGGTCGCTGTCGAACTTCTTCGGTCTTGGACCAAATACGA
>DATAHC010000491.1:0-2350 GCA_036263415.1 Flavisolibacter sp. | reverse complement strand
GTCGTTTCCTGTACGGATGAAGGTGAGATCATCGGTTTCCTGGAAAAACGCTCTTTCGGAAAAGGTATTATTAACGGTGGCGTATATGTGCTGAACAGGCCCGGATTTTTGGCACTGGAATTACCAGAGCGGTTTTCCTTTGAAAAGGATTTCCTGGAAAAAATGACAGGAAAAGGAACACTCTACGGGGTGGTTCAGGACGGCTATTTCATAGATATCGGTATACCGGAAGACTTTCAAAAAGCACAGGCTGATCTGCAGCGGCCAGTCCTTGATCTGACAAAGGTCGATGCTTCCTGGAGCTTATTTCTGGATCGGGACGGAGTGATCAATGAAGAAAAACTGGGTGAATATGTATTGGATTGGAGTGAGTTTATATTCAGTACTGGTGTTTTGACTGTTTTTAAGCTGCTATCTCAAAAATTCGGGAAGCTGTTTATCGTCACCAATCAACGGGGCGTAGGTAAAGGCCTGATGAAAGAGGAAACTCTGCAATCCATTCATCTGGAAATGCAGCGGGAAGTAGAGATCGTGCAGGGGAAGATCGACCAGATCTATTACTGCACGTCCATGGATAATAAGGATTTTTACCGGAAACCCAATCCCGGTATGGCGCTCTTGGCCAAAGAGCACTACCCGGAGATTGATCTCAGCAAAAGCATCATGGTAGGGAATAAACCTAGTGATATGCAGTTTGGAAGA
The DNA here is from genome assembly GCA_036263415.1 of Flavisolibacter sp. GTDB lineage: Bacteria > Bacteroidota > Bacteroidia > Chitinophagales > Chitinophagaceae > Flavisolibacter. The sequence continues at coordinate 1,648 of DATAHC010000491.1, read as the reverse complement.
GCGGCTGGTATGTTCACCGTATTCATTGCCTCTACCAATCCGGAGCAGCCTTTTCCCCATCCAGACATCGATTTATACTTTCACAGCCTGGAGGGGTTTGCCCGTTCCCTGTAATCTTAGGATAATTTTTGCCTTTTTTTGACGTTCTTAGCCTGACCAAATCGTCTTATCCACGTGAAAAAGCCCATTTTATCGCTCCTCCTTATCGCTACCTGCCTGGCAGGATCGGCCCAGACCGGAAAGATCGGAGCCGCCGACCTGAAGATCCTTCAAAAGAAGGAAGACTCCCTGAAGACCCTTTCGCGTGATCTGCTGAGCGACAGCCTTACCGGTACCCGGATGCGAAGCGACAGCCTTTTTATCAAAATCCTGGTAAGAAGCCTTCAGGTTAAAAATTCCTTTTACTACCCTTTTGATTCGGTTCAGGGTGTTTCTAAACTGTTTGCGCCAGACAGCAGCTTTAAAATATTCACCTGGCAGATCTCATTTGATGATTACTACTCCCGCCAGCGGGGCGCTATTCAATACAATACTCCTGACGGCTCCCTGAAGCTGGTTCCCCTACGTGATTATTCGGAATTTAGCGAGAACCCTATGGATTCCGTTCGCGGAAAGAACAACTGGATCGGTGCCGTTTATTACAATATGGCGTTGACCAAATACAATGGCAAGAATTATTACACGCTGTTTGGCTTTGATGAATATGGAGTTCGGAGTAACAAAAAGTGGATTGAGGTGCTGACCTTCGATGAACGCAACCAGCCCGTTTTCGGCGGTTCCTACTTCACCTTTGATAAAGATTCCCTCAAGCGTAAGTCGCAATACCGCTTCAACATTGAATATAAAAAGGATGCGGCGACCACGGTCAATTACGATCCAGAGATGAATATGATCCTCTTCGATCATCTGATCTCCGAATCAGACGAGCCGGATAATCCCTGGACCTTTATACCGGATGGGGATTATGAAGGATTTAAATGGGTGAATGGCAAATGGCAGCATGTAGATAAGGTCTTTACCGAAAAGCTTAAGGACGGCGAGTTCCCGATGCCCAATCCGATCCGTGACAATGATGGTAACAGCATACCGGAAAAACCAAAAGAGCAGGCACCTAAAAACAAGCCGGTAACGCCCAAAAAGAAAACAGGCGGAAATGGGTAACTGCCTTGTGACGGGTATGCCTATCTTTATGAATCGAACCACTACTACTTGGAGTCCAAAAAAACCACGATACGACCACCTGCTGCTATAGACCCCGGATTTAGGGAACTATGGAAACACCGGGAGCTGATCTATATTTTTTCCTGGCGGGACATCAAGGTAAAATACAAGCAAACCTTTTTTGGTATCGGGTGGGCCTTATTCCAGCCCCTTGGTATGATGCTTTTGTTCTCTGTTGTCTTTTCAAGGGCGGGCTTTTCGGTGGACATACCAGGCGTTCCCTACCCTATTTTCGTATTATCCGGACTGATCATCTGGAATCTTTTCAACCTTTCCGTATCACATGCAGCCGAGAGCATGGTAGGCAACGCACCCTTACTTCGAAAGATTTATTTTCCCAGACTGATCATACCTCTTTCTTCCATTGCAACAGCCTTATTCGATTTTCTCATTGCCTTTGTACTTTTTATCCTGGTCTGTATCTTTT
>DATAHC010000490.1:0-3212 GCA_036263415.1 Flavisolibacter sp. | reverse complement strand
CCTTATTTAAACATCACTCATCCTTAACGTTTTATCTCCGTTTGCTGCTAATTAAATTAGTAAATTAGTGGTTCAATTGCAGCACATGAATCAGAGGGTCCTTGAGAAGCTTTCCATCCTGGCGGATGCCGCCAAATATGACGTCTCCTGCTCTTCCTCCGGCAGTAAAAGAAAGAACGAGAACAAAGGCCTGGGCAACGCAGAGGGCATGGGTATCTGCCACGCCTATACGGAAGACGGACGCTGCGTATCGCTGCTGAAGATCCTGCTGACCAATCATTGCATTTTTGACTGTGCCTATTGCGTAAGCCGTAAAAGCAATGACGTAAAACGCGCTGCCTTTACCGTGCAGGAAGTGGTGGACCTGACCATTAATTTTTACCGCCGCAATTATATCGAAGGACTTTTCCTGAGCTCGGGCATCTTTTCCAGTCCGGACTATACCATGGAGCGCCTGGTAGCCATTGCCCGGAAGCTGCGGGAGGAGCATCATTTCAATGGCTATATTCATCTTAAAGCGATACCGGGCGCCTCTGATGACCTGATCAAACAGGCAGGCCTGTATGCAGATCGCCTCAGTGTGAATATTGAGATGCCGACCGAGCAAAGCCTGAAGCTGCTGGCTCCTGACAAATCGCAAAAGGATATGCTGCAGCCGATGGCCGTGGTGAAGAAAGAGATCGTAGCCAATAAGGAAGAGCGCCTGCAATTCAAAAAGGCGCCGCTGTTTGCACCGGCCGGACAGTCGACCCAGATGGTGATCGGTGCCACACCCGAATCGGACTGGCAGATCCTGCAACTGGCGAACGGCTTTTACAAGGGTATGAACCTGAAACGGGTGTACTATTCCGGTTATGTGCCCATCAGTACCGACAACCGGCTGCCTTCCATCGGTACGCCTGTGCCCATGGTGCGTGAGAACCGGCTGTACCAGGCCGACTGGCTGCTGCGCAATTACAATTTCCAGGTAGATGAGATCATTACGCCGGATGATCCGTTTCTCGATATGCAGATCGATCCCAAGCTGAACTGGGCCCTGCGCAACCTGCACCAGTTTCCGGTGGATATCAATAAGGCTGATGTTGAACTGATCCAGCGCATACCCGGCATTGGGATCCAGTCGGCGCAAAAAATAGCCGAGGCGCGGAAGTTCCGCCGGCTGAACTGGGATCATTTAAAAAAGCTGAATATCGCTGCCAACCGGGCCAAGTATTTTGTGAACCTGAAAGTGGATGATTTTCAAAGAAAGGATTACTCCCCGCAGCAGATCCGGAATTTTATCCTGTCCTCTTCCCAGAGCAAGTATTTCGCCAACCATTCTCCTCAACTGAACCTGTTCTGATGAAGCCGATCCTGTATGACGGTTCCTTTGACGGATTTCTCTGTGCGGTATTCGACGCGTATGAATACAAGTACTTCGATTCGGACATCACCACCGAAGCGCATTTCAATGGAAATATCTTTTATCCGGTTCACCAGGCACGCCTCATACCGGCACACAGTGAACGGGTGTGGAAGGGGCTGGAGCGGAAGCTCTCCCTGGAAGCGCAGAAGCAGATCCGCCAGGCATTTCTTTCCGAGATCAGGGGAATGGAGAACACCCTGTTCCATTACATTCAGTATATATTTTCAACGGATAAGTCGGTAGAAACCGATTTCAGCCATCCATCGGTTCTGCAGGTGGTGCAAACCGCTAAAAGCGTATGGCGCGAAAAGCACCGGATGGAAGCCTTCGTTCGGTTTCAGAAAACAGCGGACGGACTGTTCTATGCCATCATTCAACCCGATTATAATGTGCTCCCTTTAATAGCCGGTCATTTTTCAGAACGCTATGCCGACCAGTGCTGGCTGATCTACGATGCCAAACGACGGTACGGGATGTATTATGATCAGGATACGGTAAGCGAGGTTAAAATCGAGTTTGCTCCGGAAGCGGGGTCCGGTGAGGCGGCGGCCGCCGTTTATGATGAAAAGGAAGAGCTGTATCAGCAACTGTGGCAGCAATACTTCAGCAGCGTGAATATTGCAGCACGCAAGAACACCAGGCTGCACCTGCAGCACATGCCACGGCGATACTGGAAGTACCTGCCGGAGAAGAAAGTGAAGTCGTGAAAGGTTTAAGGTGAAACGTGAAAGTTCAGTCAGCAAAGAGGGATCAGCGATCATTTAAATCTGACATCTGAAATCTGCGATCTGACATGCTCCCTGGCATTATTTTTAAGCGTACGTTCTTATGGCTTTCGATTATTCACTGGATTATGCATCGATCGATTTCCGTTTGCACCCGGAGTGGTACCAGATCGGAAAGGGCGAGCAGGGAGTACTTCTTGTAGAGCCGTACAAATCGGAGTTGCTGCCGCACTGGAAATTCCGGACGCCTGCACTGGCCCGAAAATCAGCAGCAACTATTTATAAAATGTTTCTCGCGTATAAAAGACAGAACGATTTTGTAGGCATGGATATGGCGCGCAAATTTTTGCAGATGGGCTATACGCGTTCGCGCCGCTATGCCAACCATGCCTCTGGTAAAAAGTATGACGGGCCGGTCCCGTCGGACAAGAAAGGGCAAAGCGGAGCCCACGGCCGTGCACAGCTGCCTCTTGCAGCAGATCCGGTAAAGGCGGAAAGCGCCGCGGTGTTTTATGAAGTATGGCAGAAGGCAAAGAATAACAAGACTTATCAAAAGATGGCAGCCATGCATAAGGAACGTTATAAGTCAGCATCTTCCGGCCGCTGAAAACTGCGGGAAAAAGAAGGAGATCATCAATCTGATGCAATCACTATTCAGTATTTACTATTGACTTATCTCAACGGCATAGTGGCACATCGCCTCATGGGCCCATTGACCCCATCCTTCGTGGTAACTAGCTATGGAAAGCATATGGATCAGGTATGGAAGCCGTGCAGAAAGTACGGTGTTCAAACTAAATCCGTTTACGGCCCTAGTTATTTCTGTTTTCAAATGCGTAAAGAAAAGATTCTATCCTGCCTGTCTTTGATTTTACAAATCCAGAATTTAATCAGCATTCATTTTACAGGAAATCTGTACTATGAAACGCTTGCTATGGATCTTTGCCGCGATCCTGCTTCATGGCACTGCTTCGGCAGCCGGCACCGGCCAATTGAAGCCGCATGATTCCCGAACACTTCCGGACACTATAAAATTGCTGGTGAAGCAGAATATGGGAGAAGGCTTGAATGCCCATGTGGTG
>DATAHC010000489.1:0-2940 GCA_036263415.1 Flavisolibacter sp. | reverse complement strand
GCAAGAGCAAGGGACATACTCCAGCAAGTGCAACAGAACAATCGCAGCATAGACAGTAAAAATGGTCATCAAGGCAGTTGAAGCAATGAAACCCGCCAAACGCGTACGCTCAAAGATCAATGCAAGGGAAATGGCTATTTCAAGTGATGGAACGGTCCAAACAATAAATGGGGTCCAGGAATTGGGCAGCGGCTGGTTGTTTGTTTCTCCAATGAAACGATCGAAATCCAGGATTTTACTTACGCTGGCATACAGGAAAAGCATTATCAATAGGGCAGAGATAGACTCAAGTACGACCTGTCTCTTGTTCATATAAGTTCAAGGTTATCCCATGGGGGTGAACCCGGGGCTGATTCAAATGTTTCTAATAATGTAAAGAATTAGATAGGCAAGGCGGTAATCAAGAAATGGAACGGAGAGCTATAGGGAAAGGTTGGCTAACAAGTAAGGTTTTGACACTTAAATATCGGTAAAATTGCTAGACTAGCAAAAACCTTCTTAAAAAAAAGAATCATCTACATGGATACAATTAGCGTATTTAGGCGTTCTTAACTAATTTCCACTGAGATTTTTATAATATGAATTGTAACTCAACATCCATGAATACGTGTAAGGTATCGGTCCGCATTTTAGCATTTCTATTGCTATTTTTCCCCAAGCAGGGTGTGCTGGGGCAAACCAATCAACCGACAGGAAGCGATTCGGTCTTTATCCATTCTATTTTGGAAGCGCATAATGCTGCGAGGAACGACTTGCAAATCTCCAACCTGGCATGGGATTCCCGGCTGGCCTCCGATGCACAGGCATGGGCCAACCACCTGGCAGAAACCGATAAAGGCGAGCATGATCCGTCCATCAGGGGTAAAGAAGGGGAAAACATCTGGTGGGGAACGACCGGGGCCTTCACATTTGACCAGATGGTGAATTTCTGGGTCGACGAAAAAAAGGACTTTGTTTACGGCGTATTTCCGAATGTGAAGAGAGGCCGGGGTATCGTCGGGCACTACACTCAGGTCATTTGGGCGAAGACATCCGCCGTGGGCTGCGCAATAGCCAGTAATGGCAAAACAGACTTCCTGGTATGCCGGTACTCAGCTCCGGGCAATGTCATCGGGCAGAAACCCTATTAGGCTGCCTTCTCCAGGATATCATCCATACTGATGCCCAAATGGCTCTCATCATAGATGCATTCTCCATTACGAATGATCAGGATCTGGGGAGACTCATGATGGACCCGGAAGCTTTCCGCTACCTTATTGGAAACAGGGCGATAAGAAATGAGGTCGAGGTAGTAAAAATCGATGTCCCACGGCTGCGCACCTCTTTCCAGCCGGCTTTTGACCAGGGCACTGGTGCTGCAGCGGGTACTGTGCTTGAAGATCACCTGAGGCCGTTCAACGGACTTCTTACGGATCTCATCTAATTGTGTTTCACTTTGTAAGGTTATCCAGTTCATGTGTGTATCGATTGCTCGGTGTTATAACGTTTAAAGAGCAAAAAAGTTGAGATATGAAAAAAGGCTATCCCAGAGGAATAACCTTTTATATAAGTATTTTTAATAGGAGTCACGCTGGATTAGCGGCTAGCACCGTAGCCACTGAAGCCTCTGCTCATATTGCAGCCACCCCTGGACGAAGCGCAGGAAGTGAAGGTCGTAGCAACGGCGAGGGCAAGGGCGAGGATCATGATAATCTTTCTCATTTTAGAGGTATTTAGTGTTAAAAGTAGATTGCCTGGTAATGAGGATTTGGAACCAGGTAATTTTCAGAGGAAGGGATCCGGACTAGTGTCGTAGGGAGGTCGTTTCGAAGGATAGAGAAAGAATAATTCCGAGTTGGTGATACAAAGTAAATACAAAAAAATGGATCTTGCAAGCCTTGTGCCAGACCAGGGCTAAAAATTTATAAGGGAAGGGAAGTCTTGTCTGGAAAAGGGTATTTCGCTCTTTCATTATTTATGAATTATGTTCACAATCGCATTTCAAGGCAGATGAGGCCTACCGTGTTGAAAAACAGCAAAGCCCGGGAGATCAGCCCCGGGCTAAATGCTTAAATAAAGCTTCACTGAATGAAGTAAGGTGAACCTAATTCATGGAAGAGCAGAACAAATTTACCAAATTAAGAAATGCGTGAAGAAAGAAATCTGAGAGCGGCACGTTTAGATTATACTTGTTTAATTTTTGGTAATAGCTTGATCTTGAAATACTTTTACCCTCAAATACCAACGCAGTGAAGGTACACTTTATCGCCATCGGCGGCAGCGTCATGCACCAGCTGGCAATCGCTTTAAAAAAGAAAGGATATATCGTCTCCGGCAGCGACGACGAGATCTTCGAACCAGCCAAATCGAACCTGGCAGCGGAAGGCCTTTTACCAAAGGCGGAGGGCTGGTTTCCTGAAAAGATCAGTAAAGACCTGGATTCCATTATTTTAGGAATGCACGCCAAGGCCGATAACCCTGAGCTGCTGAAAGCGAAGGAGCTGGGCCTGGCCATTTACTCGTTTCCGGAATATATCTACCAGGAAAGCAAGGACAAAACCCGGGTAGTCGTAGGGGGGAGTCATGGAAAAACAACGACTACTTCCATGATAATGAATGTATTAAGAAATGTTGGCCGGGACTTCGACTACCTGGTGGGGGCCCGGTTGGAAGGTTTCGACCAATCCGTCAATATCACCAAGGCCCCCGTGATCGTCTGTGAAGGAGATGAATACCCCGCCAGCACCCTGGAAAAAAGGCCTAAATTCCACTTCCTCTTCCCGCATATCGCCATTATTACCGGCATCGCCTGGGATCATATTAACGTCTTCCCCACTTTCGACATCTACCTGGAGCAATTCCGCATCTTTATCGATAAGATCGAACCGGGAGGCGTACTGATCTATAACGCCACCGATGCCGTGCTAAAAAAGCTTGTGGAAGAGCACCCTTCGGGGGTGA
>DATAHC010000488.1:0-8422 GCA_036263415.1 Flavisolibacter sp. | reverse complement strand
TAAAGATCACCAATGCGGGTATGCGCGAGAGCCATGCGCATGACGTGGAGATCACGAGAGAAGCACCGAATTACAGTAGAAAATAATGTCAGATTTCAGATGTCAGATGTCAGATATATGTCTGATGTCTGACGTCTGATGTCTGATTTTGGATGGACCACTCAACTTTCCCATTCCCCTTCGACGTTTCACTCTTTTCACCGTTCCCGTTTCACTTTTCACGTTTGACCGTTGACGTTTCACGTTTCACGTTTGCTCTTTTCTTCTTAAATTTAAAGGAATCAAACACGTACTTGCTGCTTCGGAACCTGATATCAATTGCTTTCTGCTCCCTGATGGGTGCCTGTGCTTATGGACAGTCGGCTCGTCACGAACACTTCAAAGTCAAAACCTATCCGCTTACGCTGGCCGACCCCCGCTTCAAGACCTTGCAGTTCGGCATTGAAAAACAGATCCGTTCCTGGGCCTTCGACGGCGCGTATGGCTTCCGCATCGGCCGGAAGTCCGGCGGTTTCTTCGACGAGATCCGCAGCGGCCGTAAACTGCGGCTGGGTGTTTCCTGGTTCTTTACACCGCCCGGGTCCCTGAACCCCTTTCTGAAACTGGAATTCTTTCATCATCAGTTCCAGGCCAATTCCTACGACAACTGGTATAACCCCGGCGACAGAGATGAACAGCTGCATTTTGATTCGGCGAGCAATACCTACAAGGCAAGAGGCCTCCTGATCTCCATCGGCAACCGGATCTATACCGATAAAAAGGAACACTTCTTCGTCGACATGAGCTTCGGTTTGGGAAGCCGCTTCGTCAGCAATCATTTCTACGATATCAAAGGCATCCGGCCCGAATATGCGGCCTTGGACCATATCTTATTCTGGAACCGCGAAGCCCATACGGATGGCTCGGTTAGTTATCCCACGGTAGATGCCCGGCTGGGCCTGGGACTGAAGTTATGAGTAAAGAAGTCAGACGTCGGCTGGCAGACTTCAGGGCAGTTGTGCATCAATTCAAAACAGCCCAACGCTTATGTTAGCCGATACAGCTTGCCGGGTAAGGACTGAACCACATTCTGCAATTCCAGATTGAGCATAGCAGCAGCAATGGCGCTGCTGGAAAGGCCGCTCAGCAGGTTGATTTCGTCTATGTGCCGGTGCTCCTTTCCCTGGAGCAGGTCCACGATCATTTGTTCCTGTTCCGTTAATTCAATGAATAAGGTCCGCTGGGCTTTTCCAGCCGGCTTCTTGTCATCCCAGCCCATCAGCTCCAGCAGGTCTTTTGCTTCCGTGAGCAGGTTGGCCCGGTGATTCCGTATGAGGTAATGGCAGCCACTGCTTTTGTTATCCGTTGTCCTGCCGGGCAGGGCGAATACATCCCGGTTGTACGAATCAGCCAGTTTGGCCGTGATCATACTGCCCCCTTTGATATGGGTTTCCACTACGATCGTGGCATCGCACAAGCCGGCCACGATGCGGTTGCGCAAGGGGAAATGGTGCCGGTCCGCAGGTGTTCCGCTAAAGAACTCGCTCAGGATACCGCCGCCCTGCTGCACCATTTCTTTGGCCAGTGATGCATTGGAAGGCGGATAGATGGAATCCAGTCCGTGCCCGACAACCCCCACCGTAGGAATCTGGTATTTCAGCGCTGCCTTATGGGCGTACGAGTCGATGCCCAGGGCCAGTCCGCTGACGATCATCACCTGGTGGGCCTCCAGCTCCTCCACCAGCTTAGCCGTGAACTGCCGGCCGTATTCGGTAGCGCCCCTTGTACCCACTATAGCCAGTATGCGGGAAGCATTCAGGTTCGCCTCACCTTTAAAGAACAGCAGCACAGGAGCATCATAGCAATGCAGAAGCCGTTGCGGGTAGGCAGGATCCGTAAGAAACAAGGTACGGATGCGGTATTTTTCCAGGAAGGCTATTTCTTTTTCCGCCGGTGCAAAATCACGGAAGCGGTTGATGGAGCGTGCCCTGATCTCGCCGATACCTTCTATAGCCAGAAGCTCAGAGAGGGATGCCTGGAATACCGATCGGGCATCGCCGAAGTACTGTACCAGCAAACGCGCCTGTACGTCTCCGATATGAGGTATCTGTGTAAGAGAAAGCCGGCAGAGAAGTTCATCCATACTAAAAGGCTTGAAACCAAATGGCAAATTAAAAGCCCTTTGCCGAATCAAACTGTAAGCTGGTATCTACTTCGCCACAACTTTCAGTTCCGTTCTCCGGTTCAGCGCCCGGCCTTCTTCTGTTTTATTGTCGGCAACCGGCCTGGACGCACCAAAACCTTTCGCTACCAGGCGGTCGGCATTAATGCCCTTACCGATGAAGTAATTGATCACGGAACGGGCCCGGTTCTCGGAAAGCTTCTGGTTATCGGCCACTGCGCCTACATTATCGGTGTGGCCTTCAATCTGTATTTTAACCGTTGGATTATCCTGCAGCAGCTGCACCACGCGGTCGAGTTCCACCGACGACTCATTTCGGATCTCAAATTTATTCACGTCGAAGAAGATATTGCGCAGCACTACGGCAGCATTCACTTCGATGGGCACCAGCGGAATATTCTTTTCGTAGGTGGAATCCGCCCCTTTATTGCGTAAGGAATAATTATCGGAATAGAACAGGTAGCCCCTGCGGTTCACGTTGAAGGCATAGTCCTTACCCACAGGAAGCGTGATCAGGTAGTTGCCGGTTTCATCGGTCTGCACGCGTGAAACGGTTTGCCGTGTAGCCAGATCGATCAGCTCCACAGAAGAGGGCAATCCGCCCGCCGTTTTCTGATCGTACACCTTGCCTTTCACCCACAGGGTTTTAACAGGGCGCACGTCTTCCCGCAGTTCGAAGCTGTAGATATCGAGTCCACCCTTACTATCGCTGCGGTCACTGGCATAGTAAGCGGTTTTGCCATCGGCGCCGATGAACAGGGTGCCTTCATGGCTGATGGTATTGATGGGATAGCCCAGGTTCTCCGGCTTTCCGAATTTGCCATCGGCGCCTTTGCGGGCGAGGAACAGGTCTTCATCGCCATAGCCCGGCAGGGTGTTGGACGTAAAATATAAGGTCTGGTTATCCGCATGAATAAAGGGAGACGATTCATCTCCGGGCGTATTGATCTCCGGTCCCAGGTTTTCCGGCTCGCTCCATTTACCGTTAGGCTGTAAATGCGCTACATAGAGGTCGCTGCCGCCATAGCCCCCCGGGCGCCGGCTGGTAAAATACAGGTCTCTTTTATCGGACGACAGGCAAGGTTGCGATTCCCACTGATCGGAATTGATCTTGCTGCCCAGGTTGATCGCTTCGCTCCAGCCATCATTGGTTAAATAGGAAATATACAGGTCGCAGCTCCCGAATCCATCGGGGCGGTTGCAACCGGTAAACACCAGCCAGTTGCCATCCTGCGAAATATTCTGGGCGCCTTCATTCTGCGGCGTGTTGATGCTGCCGTTCAGGTGAACAGCCTTGCTCCACTGGCCTTCCTGTTTGCGGCTGGCGAAAAAGTCTTCATTATAATTATTCAGCCGGCGCGTGAACACCAGCTGGTTGCCTTCGATCGGCATGCTGGGAAAATATTCCGATTCGGACGAGTTGATGCCGTCGCCCATATTCTGCGGTGCAAATACATAATTGGAATGCGGATGCCTGCCGGCATAGTCTACGGCGAACTGGTAGGTCTTCAGCCGGTACTCCGCCGCCTTGCGCGTATTGCTGCCCAGGTTGGGCCGCGCCATCAGTCCCTGGATGGTTGCGAGGGCTTTGTCGAACTGACCGATACCCGCCAGGTCAATGGAGTAAGGAAGGCGGTAGTCGGCGGTATAATTACTGTCGATGGCAAAGGCTTTTTCGTACCAGGCAATGGCATCGGGGTAGCTTTTCATCTGCCCGTATACACCGGCCACGGATAGATAGGCATCGATATATTTCGGATCTTTCTGAACGGCGTCTTGTAGCGAAGTCAGCGCTGCTCTGTAGTTGCCCGCCTGGGCTTTTTCCAGGCCGGTATTATAGGCTTCTATAGCTTTCTTGCTGATCTTGGACTGGTCATACTGTGCATGGGCTGAAACAGTTGCCAGCACGGATAAGGCGCACAGGTACAGGGCGAAGCGGTTCTTCATCTGATGAAGTTAAAAACAATTCCGCGGAGGGGAAAGAGGGAAGGGAATTTTTAACAGAGAAGCCTGATCAGCGATGAGTGATGAGTGATGAGTGATGAGGGGAGGTACTTTGTTACTGTTTTGTTTTAGAATCACTTCTGCGTACGGATTTAATTCCTAAGGGTAGCATAGCTGGCCGGGGTATATCCTGATTAATTTCCGATTCCTGTCATCCATCTTACAAACTGCAGTTTCTACCTACGGATTTTGCTTTTCCTTCATCCTACATTCATAGCGTTATTTTTCGCAACCCTTTTAAAACGATGCTATGTATAAATGGACGCTTACCCTTTGCCTGCTCGTGGCACTGGCCTCCTGCCGTAAGGCAGCACCTGTTTCCGGAACGGGAAGCCTGAAGAACAGCCAGGACCCGCTGGGTCTTTCTAAAAAGCAGGGTGGCGATGATCCGCAGGTGGCCCTTATTCCGGGTGCAGAGGACATCCCAACTCTAATCGATTACCAGTTGCCCAATCCCTATACCCCTCAGCTCATGCGGCTGGTCTACCAGCAGGTTTTGGGGTATGATTATATACCTCCGGTTACCAACCTTTACGTTCGGTTCAAACCCAATGATGTAGGGCAACTGAAGCAGCTTACGGATCTGGCGGATGCCCAGGGCTTTATTCTTTCCGATGAGCCGATGGATTACCATATTGTGCAGGAAGGTGATTACTACCAGGACCCTTCCATTCCCGTGGAACAAATCACCTGGTACTATGCTGTGGTAGCGGCAGGCTTTTCCCCGCCTTCCGGATTTACTTATCAGGTACTGTCTCCGCTGCACCTGCCGGATAATGAACTGATAGAAGCCCGGGCGGAGTTGCTGGCAGGGCTGAATGCCGATGGCGATAATTATTCCGGAGGCCGGGTCAGCGCCGGTAAGCTGCCCGCACCCGACCAGGAGTGTCCCGATGGCTATCACTCCGTCAACGGCATCTGTGTAGCCGATAATCCGCCTCCGCCACCCCCTGCATCAAGCCAGATCAAAGTATACGATACGCAGCTGCCTTATGGCAGCACCAACGATCACCCCCTGCGCGGTGCCCGGATCATTGCCCGCCGTTGGTTCAAATCCGAGATTACGTATACCGACAACAATGGAAATTTTACGCTTAATAAAAAGTTCCGCAATAAAATAAAGGTGTTTGTGGAGATGAAGAACAACCTGGCCAACATCCGCTCCATCCGGGGCGTACGGGTCTGGCAAACGATGAACACGGTAAAGAAAAAAATAGGGGTGTTTGCAGCCATCAGCATCCCTTCCATTGAGTATACCTTCCGACAGGGAGGCGGCATTTCCTCGGCGCAGAACCGCTACTGGGCCGCCGCCACCACCCTTAATACCGTGCAGGAGCACCGCGATTATGCCGCCCAGTTGGGTTTTCTGCCGCCGCCCACCGGGCTGAATATTTATCTTACCGTTTCCGCCAATAAAGGGGGCGCCGGTTCAACGCCCCTTTTCAACAAGCGCCGCATCCTGGGTGGCGTGCCTGCTTCCATCAATAACTTCCTGGCTTCGTCACCTACGGCCATTACGGGCGGACTGGCGGCCCTGAACCCTGTCTTTGCAGCAGCGAATGTGGATGTCAGCTACGATTATAACATCACCGACCAGTATACCCCCATTGCCTATTCCGACCGGGTCAAGGAAACGCTCTATCATGAGCTCAGCCACGCCAGCCACTATTCCCAGATAGGCGATGTTGCCTATAAGGCCTTTGTGGATGCCGAACTCACCGAGATCATAATGAACCCGGGCACCAGTCCCTATAATCCCTATGGGCCGGGTAATACCGCTACAGCACCAATCATAGCCCTCGGTGAAGCCTGGGCCTATCATATGGGTCACTACCTGGCCGATATCCGGTATGGAACCTTGGGAAGTACGCAAAGCGAGCAAAGGGATGAAAATGGCCTTGGCATTGGTTTCTTTCCCAATGGCTCCAATCATACCCATATCGATGTATTGGAATACTTCAATCCCAATCTAGCCAGTGATCCTTTTAGATGGATACCCATATGATTAATGAATGATTTGATGGATACTAATAATGAAAGTTTTCCTTCAACAGGACCTATTAATGATCGTATTTCAGGATTTACCATCGCAAGGTTATTTCAAGCAATGCAATCTGATGTTTCAAGCCTACAACAATATAAGGAACGATTGCAGGTGCTAAATGGTTATAATGCAAATATTGTTAGCCTTTTTAATGAGTACCATTATTAAAGTACCGTAAAGATCATGAAAACATTGATGTTACTAAGCGGAATATGTTTATGTGGCTGCTTTACCAAACCTTGTGTAGAAACAAATTATTACTTCAAGGTTCAAGCTAAAATACTACCTGAAAATGAGAGTATAAATATTGGAGATACGTTATATATCGTTTCTAATTTTTCTTCCAGTTTACTAGATCAAAGATCAGGAAAGGTTATTGAGTACAGCGATGCTGTCGATTTGAATTCAACAATTGGTATTGGAAGAATAGATCCGACCGATTCGATTCCAAAAGAAGCTGTAAATGACTTTAAATATTTATCTGAGGTTGGCAACATTTACAATGATCCTACTATTCCAAAATCTAATGGAGTTCAACAATTGTCATTTAATTATTCTAATGACTCATATCAGTTAAAGGTCGGAATGGTACCGATCAAAAAGGGATTGTATGTGATTGGGCTTGCTAATGGATTAAGTATTGGAAGAAAGGGAAGTAAAGCATGTGAAAAAGCCGCCTTCGAATTTTCGGTTTCCAATTTAGATCAACATTTTAATAGTTATACGACTTTATTCCAAGATCATACAATCACCGAATATGAAAAAAAGCACGCCTATTATTTTCAGGTCCAATAATAAACACTAACCAACACTCTTACACTTACAACAATTTAATCAAATATCCACGCTATGAACAATTCATCAAAAAGCCTAAAAAAACGAACGGTAAAGCATTCGCTGATTACACTATTTCTTTCCGTTATCTGCATCGCTACCACTTGCCCCAGGGGTGAATTATTTCCTTTGCCTACTCTTCAATATGCCTTCCAGGGAAATGTTACGGTTTCTTCACCCACCGGCATACTGGCTATTGGTGACACGCTTTGGATTGAATGGGCTAACCCACGTAAAAAACTATTCGAAAAGAAATCAGCGGCTTTTTTACCGGCAGACTCTCTTTCGATCCCCTTTTATTTAGAATACCAACGATTAGCAGGAGGTAGCATACCCGAGGCGTTTCAGTTCATTACTTCACCAACTTCGGAACTGGAGTTGAAATCAGAATATTATGGTGTTAGCGGAAGAACAGGTTGTTCAACGGGCTATCAGCAACATTTCAGGATTGGTATGGTTTGTAGAGATACAGGCACTTATGCGATCAATTTTCAACCAACATCGCATTACCTCATCGCAGGATGCCTGGGAAGAAAAGATCAATCCAGCCTTTCATCCATGGAGTATCTTTTTTCAGACAATTCAGGGAGTAAGGACATCTTTAACTCCCTGCCCATGAATTCTCAAAACGGGTACGCTTTTTTAAATAGTCAGATCGATAAACGGGAAGTTTACCTGTTTCAGGTGAAATAAAGGCCTTTATGTTCCTATTTTTTAAACAGTGTTATTCCAAAAGCCCAGCGTACATCAAAAGATACATTCTGAAGATCTCCGTTGGTATGGGGTTCCCTGCTATGGGTATAGGGCCTCTGGCGGTAATACTGGCGGGGATTTTCCCATTCACTGAAGCGGTTGCTCACAAACCGGTGTCCGATTCCCACGCTGAAATCCATGAAGAACTTTCGCTTCTCATCCAGGTAATTACGGTTACCGGCAGATAAAAGGTATCCCTGGGCCTTGAAGTGCGATACGGCTCTCTCAAACATAACGTAACCGTGATCGATCAGGTCCTCATACCAACCATCATAGGCACGGGCACGAAATTCATTATGAAAATATTCCAGCTTTAAGAATTGGTTATTGAACTTCCTTTGTTTATACAGCCAGGAAACGCCTAATCGGATCTTATGACCTGAAAGCGGATCTCTGAAAAACTCCCGGGTCTTTATTTTAGTAGAAATACCATAAGATCCTTCAAATGCCCACCTGTTCACGACTCTTTCTACACCGACCTGCAAGGTGCTGAACCGGGGGTCGATAATGGACAGTGGATACATTTTCAAATTCCATAAGCTGTTGCGATCATGCTGGCCAGAGACCCTGATAGAAAATAACAACAAAGCGATAAAACAGAAATGAGAGAAATTTTTTGCTTTTAG
>DATAHC010000487.1:0-7191 GCA_036263415.1 Flavisolibacter sp. | reverse complement strand
AGACATTTTGGATGAAGAGCGTACTTCGCAGACACCGGTAGAGGAATTGCAGGAAAAGGCAGACCGAATGAAAAAGCGCCTGGAGAACCTGGGTGAAGTAAATCCCACGGCTATTGAGGCATTTGAGGAAATGAAAAAGCGGTACGACTTTATCGTGGAGCAGAAGGATGACCTGGTCAGTGCCAAGCAAAGCTTGTTGCAAACCATTGCAGAAGTGGAAACAACCGCCAACCAGAAATTCCTTGATACGTTCAATCAGGTACGGGAGAATTTTCATAAGGTATTTAAAACCCTGTTTACCGAGGATGATCAGTGCGACCTGATCCTGGAAAACCCGGATAACCTGGCAGAGACCAGCATCGACATTATGGCCAAGCCAAAGGGCAAGCGTCCGAGCAGCATTGGACAGCTCAGCGGGGGCGAACGTACCCTTACGGCTACGGCCCTGCTGTTCTCGATCTACCTGATCAAGCCGGCTCCTTTCTGTATTCTGGATGAGGTGGATGCCCCGCTGGACGATGCTAATGTTGGAAAGTTCACCAATATGATCCGCGAGTTCAGTAATAACTCTCAGTTCATTATAGTAACCCATAATAAGACCACCATGAGTACCGTGGACGTCATTTATGGAGTGACCATGCAGGAACCCGGGGTGAGTAAGCTGGTCCCGGTCGATTTCAGAAGCCTGAATTAAATAGCGATTCATAATCGTAATAATAAGCCCTGTGCCAACAGGGCTTTTTTGTTGGGGGCCCATAAACACCTACCAGGGCGGAATGTTTTTTGAATGAATTCGGTAATTTCCGACCTGTCCTGTAATCCTAAATTCTTTTTCTGATATGCTGCGTACGATCGCTTTACTGACCGCTTCGAATATTTTCATGACCACCGCCTGGTATTATCATCTGAAGCATACCGGCTGGCCACTTTGGAAAGCCATTGCTCTCAGCTGGCTAATAGCACTTTTCGAGTACTGCCTGATGGTGCCTGCCAACCGCATCGGCTATGTAGCCGGATTTAGTGCTTTTCAATTAAAGATCGTTCAGGAAGTAATCACCTTAGTGGTATTCAGCTTCTTTGCCGTTCTGATCCTGAAGGAGCCTTTTCATTACCGGTACCTCATTAGTTTTGTGTTTCTGCTGGGAGCTGTCTATTTCATGTTTAAAAAATGAATACCGGTATAAATGCATCTGGCGGCAGGTATCCTTTGGGTTCTACAATTCTTTAACAATTGACGACCTATCTTTAGAACTCTAATCACTGTTCCATGAAAAAATTGCTTACTGCCCTAACATTTGTCTTCAGTATACTAACCGGATTTTCCCAGGACAAGCCAGAAGGTCTCTTTATCAATTCAAAGGCTCCCGAATTCAAGGTAAAGGACCAGTCGGGTAAAGAGGTTTCCTTAAAGGAAATGCGTAAAAAAGGCCCGGTTGTTATCTTATTCTACCGCGGGAACTGGTGTCCCTACTGCAATAAGGAATTAAAGCGTTTTCAGGATTCGCTTCAGTATATCACGGCAAAAGGTGCCCAGGTAGTAGCGATCACTCCTGAGGCACAGGAAGGTATCGATTCCACGATTGCCAAAACAGGAGCCAGCTTCCCTATCTTATACGACGAGGAAGCCAAAATAGCCAAAAGTTATTCTGTTGCTTTTCAACCCGAAGAAAAGGTTGTGGGGCGGTATAAGAGTTTTGGAACAGACCTTATGAAGATCAATAACCAGAAGGTGGTCACATTGCCCGTTCCTGCCGTATATGTCGTGAACAAAGAGGGTTCGATCACCTTTCGCTATTTCGATGCAGATTACCGGAAAAGAGTCAGTGTCAGAGACGTGCTCGAGGCCCTGAAGCTTACCTTTTAATAAAAAGCCCCTCTGAAGCAGAGGGGCGTACACCGAGCTTGACAAAGCCGCCTTTGCTTCAACCCATTGGCGGCTTTTTGCGTCAGGCTTCTTTCATATAGTTCTTCTTGCGATTGCTGAGATAGCGATCAAATAGCATGAGGCCCAGGATCACATTCAGAACCATCAGTCCATTCATAAAGGTGCTGTTGAACATCTGGCTCATATCCAGCTTATTCAGATCAATTCCTAAAGAGCTTTTGCTGTCACTGGCTGCCGACCAGTTCACCTGGCTGAATCCATAGACCAGGAAGCCCAGGATCATCATAATGAAAAAGACCCCGATGCCCCAGATGATCTTATTGTCTATATATTTCTTGGCTGCCGGCGTGATCTGATAGCGGGCGATCTCCTCCATCACATTCCGTGTAAAGCGCATGGATGGTTGTTCCAGGTCGATAGCCCCGATCAGTTGATGTACCTCCAGCAGTTCCTGGTATTTGGCTTTCCAGGCGGCCTGTTCCAGGATCAGCCTTTCGATAACGGAACGCTGCTCCGGAGACGCGGAACCATCGATATAGTCCCACAACTGCACTTCCATTTCTTCCTGCGTATTCATATGATGATTTTTGATCTAATAAATGTCTTTTACTTCCTGTGAAAAATAACGCTCCATCTTTTCCTTTAAACGCCCGCGGGCCCTGTGCAATTGCACCTTGACGGCATTCGGCTCCTTGCCCATGATAGCGGCGATTTCCTCCAGTGATTGCTCTCCCTTATAGAACAGGGTCAATACCTGGGCATCATCAGCGCTGAGCATCCGGATGGCCTCCTGAACCATATTCACCTTGCTTTTCTGCTCGATCTGGTTGGCCCTCATGCCACTGTCCATAGCATCCGCCACTTCAAAAACGCCCTCTTTATCCAGGGAATGCACCTCCAGTTTCTTCTTCCTGAGGAAGGTGATGCTGGTGGTGGTCACAATAGTATACAGCCAGGTACTGAATTTGGCCGTTCCCTGGAAATCCGGTAGGGAGCGGTAGGCCTTTACAAACACATCCTGGGCCACCTCTTCGGCATCCTCACGGGCTTTTACGTAACGCAGAACGATGGTGAAGACAAAGTTCTGGTAACGATTGACAAGGGTTGCATAGGCATTTTGCTGGCCTTTCAACACCTGGCCGATAAGGTCCATATCGCTAGGCTCGGTGTGCATTCTGAGTATATGACTCGTTCCGGGGCAGTCAGGTTACAGTAAATATAGAGAAAGTCGATGGTCAACCGAAGAGGCATTCAGATGCCGACTTTCGGACTTCAGTTTTTCGGGGTAGTTGAAACCATCATCAAGAAATCATGCACCTATATATGTAATTAAATTTTATTACTGCATATATCCCTATGCAAGGCAAGGCGGTTGCTTATGGCTTTCACATAGCTTTTGATAGGGAGTCAATACGGCTTCACTACCTAGTTAGCACGAAGGATGACTTTCCTTATGATGAATAAATATGGTAAAGAAGCATATTAACAAGGGTGATATAATTAAATAATATTATGCGAACAATGCCGTTATCTTCATGATGCCAGCTAATATTTGAATCATCATTCAGGCATCCAGTAACTGGGAATCCGGGAAACAGGATGGAAACAAAGGGGAAAGGGCGACCCTTAATCTGAAAACTGACTTCTGAAATCCGAAATTCCCTGTAACCTGCGCTTACCACCCCTCGTCCTATTCCCTGTAAACCAGTTCTTTAAAAAAAGTCGGGAAGTTCTGTAACCTGGGTCAGCAAGCTGTAGTCAGATACTTCAGACGCCTTTAAAAGGCTGGCAACCAAAACCAATCTATTAAAACAATAAAACTTATTTTATGCACGACGCTGGAATGTTAGTACCCATCACCTTTTTTATCGGAGCTTTTGCCATGATCTTCGGGATCGTATACCTCAGAACCAAAGAGAACCTGTCCATGCTGGAAAAAGGCATGAACCCCAAGCAATATGCCAACCGGCCCGCTCCCTACCGCAGCCTGAAAACAGGATTATTATTCCTGGGCGCCGGATTAGGCTTACTGATCGCGTACTTTATTGACCGTAATATGGCTAACCAGCATGACAACGAAGCGATTTATTTTGCCCTTATCGCTATCGGCGGCGGATTGGGACTGATCTCCTCTTACGCCGTTGAAAAGAAAGAGTGGATGAACCGAAGGGATGATATCAGCTAAACCAAAACCCCTCCCTCATACTAAACAAAATCCCGCCAACTGGCGGGATTTTTTATTTGGATAAGATCTCTTTTGCTTTTTTGATCATGGGGTCGTAGTAATTATTGACTTCGTAAAAGCCCTGCGTCCGCCATTTCAGGCGTGCCAGAAAGGCCTTGATCTTCTCCTGGATATTTGCCTTATCGGAATCCGGAATCTTCTGGAGGTAAATACTGTCCTTCATGGCAAAACTAACCAGGTCGTTCCAGGGGGCCGACAGGTTCTGGTACTGGGAGGCAAACTGGGAAGGCGTCTTATACTGGTCGAACTGGCCGGTATGGTCGATATAGTATTTATAAACAAAGTTGTTGAAGCGGCCATCCAGGTAGAGTTTGGTCACGCTTCTGGTATACAGGCTGGTATCGATGGGGACGAACACATCGGGCGTAATGCCACCACCGCCATAAACCGTCCGGCCTCCGGCTGTCTTGAATGTTTTATCCTTGGAGAAATGTATGGAATCGGCCGTCAGCATCTCGCCGTTCTCGTATCGATCATACAGTTCTTCCATATATACTTTCTTGCCTTTGTCATAAGGACGCTGAATGCTTCTTCCGGTTGGCGTGAAATAGCGGGCTACAGTCAGCCGGATCGCCGAACCGTCGCTCAGCTGATATTGTTCCTGTACCAGGCCTTTGCCAAAGGTCCTTCTGCCCACAATGGTTGCCCGGTCATAATCCTGCAGGGCTCCTGTCAGTATCTCACTGGCACTGGCGGTGAGTTCATCCACCAAAACCACCAGCTTTCCTTTTTCAAAAACACCTTCCTTTTTAGCGTGGTACTCCTGTTTGGATATGTTGGTACCCTGGGTATAAACGATCAGTTTTTCGCCGTCAATGAATTCATCGGCAATATTCACTGCCTGACTGATAAAGCCGCCGCCATTATCGCGGAGGTCGAGGATCAGCTTCTGCATGCCTTTCTTCTGGAGGTCTTCCATAGCCTGCATGAATTCCGTGTAGGTGGTCTCCGAGAATTTATTCAGCTTGATATAGCCGGTTCCCGGCTCAATCATATAGGCTGCGTCAAGTGAGGGAAGGGGGATGGTGCCCCGCACCACATCATAATATTGCAGTGTGGCGCCTCTCAATACCGTAAGCTTTACCTTGGTGCCGCCTTTTCCCCGTATCATTTTTTTAATATCCGTGCTGGGCAGGGTTTTGCTGACGATGGAGCGATCATCCACTTTCAGGATCCTGTCGCCAATATGAAGGCCTGCCTTATCGCTGGGGCCTCCGGGCACCACATACAGCACATGCACCGTATCGGAGAATATATTGAACTCTACGCCAATCCCTTCAAACCGGCCTTCCAGGTCCTCATTCATCTCGCCCAGGTTGGAAGCGGGTATATAAACCGAATGCGGATCCAGGTGATTCATCACATCAGTAATTGCATCGTTCTGAAGAGAATCCATTTTCACGGAATCCACATAGCGGTCTTTGATCAGGTCCAGTGCTTCCTGCAAGGAGGAAGTCCTGTCCGTCCTGAAAAATCCGTCCCGGCTTCCCGTCTGCTGGTGCAGCTTGAATCCAAAAAACATCCCCGCGATCATCACCACCGCCAATATCAGGGGAAGCCATACCTGTAATTTTTTATTACTCATCGTCTGCCGTTACTTTGTAAATTATTGCAAAATAGCAGTTTTGCTATAACGAAGCGAGTTTCTTAACAGATTTCAACAATACTTTAATCGATGTCAGTAACCTTGATAGCCGACAGCGGAGCCACAAAAGCAGAATGGTGTTTAATGCAGAAAGGAAAGAAAAAGACCTGGTTTACACAAGGCATCAGTCCCTATTTCCTGGATACGAAACAGATCGCGGAACTGGTTCAGACCGAATTGGTCCCGAAACTTAAAACTACCACAATAGACCAGGTTTATTATTATGGAACCGGATGCGCCAATCCGGAAAACGCCAAAAGTGTAAAAAAGGCTTTAAAGCAGGTATTCAAAGAGGCAGGAGTAGAAGTGGCCACCGACCTGATGGCAGCTTCCCGTGCCGTATGCGGCGACCGTAAGGGGATTGCCTGCATCCTGGGAACCGGTGCGAACAGTTGCTATTATGATGGCAGGAAAATGGTAAAGAACAGTCCCGGGCTGGGCTATGTACTGGGTGATGAAGGGAGTGGAGCCTACCTTGGCAAGAAGGTCATTCAATATTATTTATATAACACCTTTGATGAAGACCTGCGGGCGCGATTTGATGCTAAATTCGTAACCACGGCGGTCGAGATCCTGGACAATGTATATAAGAAGCCTTTGCCCAACCGGTACCTGGCTTCCTTTACGATGTTCCTGGCAGAGAACCGCGGCCACTATATGATCGAGAATATCATTGAGGACGGCCTGAATGATTTCTTTTTTCAGCATCTCTGCAAATATGCTGAAGTATGGAAATATCCGGTAAGCTTTGTAGGCAGTGTGGCCGACGGATTCAAGGATGTGATCGTAGAGCTCTGCCAATCCTATGAGTTCGAACTGGGCACGATTCTGAAAAATCCTATGGAAGGACTCGTGAAATACCATGCAGGAGCCTGAGGAAATCAGTAGTTTTAAACTATCCATCAAAACAAACCCATCCACCCATAAATGAGTCATTTCGAAAAAATTACGGAGCAGTCGAGCAAGTACCGCCACCTGGAGAAAATGTCCATCCAGGAGATCTTAACGAATATCAATAAGGAAGACAAGTCAGTACCGGAGGCGGTAGAGAAAGCGATTCCGCAGATCAAACGGCTGGTCAGTGCCATTGCTGATAAAATGCTGGCCGGAGGCCGCCTGTTCTACATCGGAGCCGGTACCAGCGGCCGGTTGGCGGTGGTAGATGCCAGTGAATGTCCGCCCACCTATGGCGTGCCCTATGGCCTTGTGATCGCCGTGATAGCCGGAGGAGAAGAGGCGATAACAAAAGCGGTGGAAAATGCGGAAGACGATCCGGACCAGGGCTGGTCGGACCTGAAGCAGCACACCATCAATGACAAGGACGTAGTAGTGGGCATTGCTGCCAGCGGTACCACGCCCTATGTGATCAGCGCCCTGCGCGAATGCCAGAAGCGCGGGATCATTACGGGGTGCATT
>DATAHC010000486.1:0-3441 GCA_036263415.1 Flavisolibacter sp. | reverse complement strand
ATTGTAAACGATGGTGTAGCGGTCGCGGTAATGAAAAGGTTGCGCGGCGGCTTCAGAGAGGTCGATGATACAGAGCCGGGTATGTCCCAGTGAAACCGCTTGTTCCGGATTCATCCATCCGACCTGTGCTTCGGGACCTCTGTGCTTCAGGCGCTGAATAGATTCCTGAAGACCTGCTGCTACCCGTTGCCGGTTCTTTGAAACAAAGCCAACGATACCGCACATGGGTTAGAATTGAATTGGTAACCTGGCTTCCACGGTGTCCCAGGCCATGATCAGGTCGGCACCGGTTCCGGTAGGCTCAAATACCATGGTGAAATATTCAATGGACGAAGGTGTTGGATGCACCGTCGCCTCAAAACGATCGAGGTCTTTTGCCGTGTCCTCCTTAAGTCCCCAGGTATTGAGGTTACTATTGAGCGCTATGGTCCATTTCTTTTCGAAGGGAATGCAGTAAATGATGTATTTGCCTTTGGGTATCTTTTTTCCTTCAATGGTCACCGGCTTGAAGAATTCGATCTCAGAAGCCTCATTGGCTCCAAGGCGCCAGGGTTCACCATATTTCAATAGCGCACCGAAGATCGTTCTGCCCTGCCGGTGGGGCCGGCTGTATATTACCCGCGCCAGGGGCTCGCCCTGATTCTTTCCTGTCATCTTCAGTACCGGATAGTCTTTTGGATAATAGCTCATATCCATGGGAGAAATATCGACCGGCGCATAGGGATTCTTCAGCTCCGGCTGCAGCAGGTTGGAGTCTTTGGAGATCAACTGCGGACGCGGTGATGGCGGATTAGCCGCCCTTTCGTGACAGGAAACCAGTAACCATAGTAAACAACCACTGAACAGGTATTTCATGGCGAAAAAATACGGATTTTATGGGAGCAGCACTTCCCTGCATTGAAAAATGAAACCGGAATAAGGATGAATGGAAAGCATCCCTATTCTTTATCTTTTGTTTCCGGCTCTATATTCCTGGATTTCTTTTCCTCCGGAAGCGTCACCCAGTTATGTCCGTCACGGGCAATCAGCGCTTCCGCATCTTCCGGTCCCCAGCTGCCTGGTGCATAATTCGGAAAGTCTACACTGGGCCTGGACTTCCAGGCTTCGAGTATGGGCTCTATGATCTTCCAGGCCGTTTCTACCTGGTCTGCCCGCATGAACAGGGTCGGGTTGCCTTCGATCACGTCTTCCAGCAGTGTTTCATAGGCTTCCGGCTGATGCTCGTCGCTGCCATAGGCATCGGAATAGCTGAAGACCATGTCCACCGGCTGCAATACCATATAAGGACCTGGCTGCTTGGTCTGGAACCGCAGGCGTATATCCATCTGCGGACTGATGCTGATCGTTAACCGGTTCGGCCGCCAGGTTTCACCGGCCTCCGTTGGGAAGGCATATTGCGGTGCAGGCTTGAATTCAATTGTAATCAACGTTGTTTTGGAATGGAGCGCCTTGCCGGTACGCACATAGAAGGGAACATCCTTCCACCTCCAGTTGTCAACATAAAAACGCACCGCAGCGAAGGTTTCGACAGACGAATCCGCCGCCACTTTTTCTTCTTCCCGGTAGGCCTTTATCTGCTTGCCTTCAATCCATCCCGCTTCATATTGTCCGCGAACGGCATTGCGGTGCACTTCATCCTTCTTCCAGACACGGATGGCGCGGAGCACATCGAGCTTCTTATTTCTGATTTCATCGGCACGGAAGGAAACCGGGGCTTCCATGGCCACCATGCACAGTAACTGCAGGATGTGATTCTGCACCATATCCCGCAGGGCGCCTGCCTGCTCATAATAACTCCCTCTTCCTTCCACCCCAACGGTTTCTGCCGCAGTGATCTGCACGTGGTCAATATAATTACTGTTCCAGATCGGCTCGAAAAGCGCGTTGGCAAAACGCAGGGCCAGGATATTCTGAACCGTTTCCTTACCCAGGTAATGATCGATCCGGTAGATCTGTTCTTCCTTAAAAAGCTGGCCCAGGCGTACATCCAGCTCGGTAGCGCTATCGAGGTCATGCCCGAAGGGTTTCTCGAAAACCATGCGCGAGCGGGCAGGATCTTCCGTCAGCTTTGCATGATGCAGTTTTTCGGCAATGGTCGGTGCCAGCTGCGGTGCCACTGACATATAGAAAACCGCATGGGCTTTGGTTTCCCATTCGGCGCTTTTCTTTTTTACCAGGGCATACATGGATTTGTAGGTTTTGTCCAGGCCCAGGTCAGCCTTCATATATTCCACATGCTGCGAAAACTCCTTCCAGGTATTCGGTATACCATCCTTGCGACGCGAATGTTCTTTAATGCCGTTTTTCAGGTAATTGCGATAACTGGTGTTGGTATACTCGGTTCTGCCCATTCCAACAATATGAAAGTTCTTAGGCAGGTATTTATCCAGGTAGAGATTATATAAAGCAGGCATCAGCTTACGATAGGTAAGGTCGCCGCTGCCTCCGAAGATAAAAATGACGGTAGGCTCCAATTGTACTGTTTCCATGAATTAGTTTAATCAATAACGTTCCATAACATATACCGTTCTATCCGTAAGGCGAGCTTCCCTGGGTGTTTATTCCCTGGTCCATTCGGTATGGAATACACCGGGCTTATCGATCCGCTGATAGGTGTGGGCGCCAAAGTAGTCGCGCTGTGCCTGTATCAGGTTGGTCGGCAAACGGTCGCTTACATAGGCGTCATAATAGGCCAGGGCGCTGGCCATACCTGCTATCGGGATCCGGGCCTCGGTAGCCCGTGCAACGATCTGGCGGATGCTGCCTTCGCGGTTCCGTACCAGTTCGGCTATTTCCCTGTCCAGAAGCAGGTTCGGTTGCAGTGCATTGCGCTGAAACGCCTCTGTGAAATTACCCAGCAGGGCAGACCGGATGATACAGCCCGCTTTCCATACCTGGATCACGGACGGCATGGGAATATTCATCTGCCATACCTCGGAGGCCTTGGCCAGCATGCTCAGCCCCTGCACATAGGCCATCGTAAAGCAGAAAGCCAGTGCATTCTCCAGCTCTACCAGCAGTTCTTCCGATAAAGGCTGAAGCGGGTGTTCGGGCAGATGCAGCTGCGCAGCCTGAACCCGCTGTTCCTTATAAACCGACAGGTTACGCGCCGATACGGCCGCATCGATCGTCGGGATCGGGACCGGCAGGTCCATAGCTTCCTGGGAGGTCCATTTACCGGTACCTTTCGACCCTGCCTGGTCTAGTATTTTATCGACCAGAAAATCATTGGGCGCTTCGGTATCGGCATCGAGGGTCTTGAATACGTCGGCCGTGATTTCGATCAGGAAAGACTGCAGCTGGCCCTCGTTCCATTTGGAAAATACCGCATGGAGGTTCTCGTTGCTCATGCCCGTACCGCGGTGCAGCAGATCGTATATCTCGCTGATCATCTGCATCATGGCATACTCAATACCGTTGTGCACCATCTTCACATAATGG
>DATAHC010000485.1:0-5093 GCA_036263415.1 Flavisolibacter sp. | reverse complement strand
ATTGTAAAGGATTACCTGGCGCTGGAAAATATGCGGTTCGAGGACCGGCTGAAAGTAGAATACGATATCGATGACGATACTCTGGCCCAGCAGGTGCCTCCTATGATGCTGCAAACCCTGGTAGAGAATGCCATCAAGCATGGTATCAGCAAACAGATTAAAGGAGGTGTGGTAAAGATCATTTCCGATTTCACAGAAGATTATCACGAGCTGGCCGTTCAAAATACCGGTTATCTGAATGGCAGCAGCAGTTCGGCGACCGGCTTCGGGCTTTCCAGTACCAAAGACCGGCTGGATCTGTTATATGGAGACAAAGCAAAATTCCAGATCGCACAGGTAAATGCCGATCTTGTGGAAGCAAAGGTTTTAATTCCCGTTTCATTAAATTAATGCACATGAGAGCCATCCTAATTGACGACGAGCGCCTGGCCCGCACGGAGCTGCGCAAACTATTACAGGATTTTCCGGATATCGAGATCGTGGATGAAGCATCCAACGCCGAAGAAGGTCTTCAGAAAATAGAAAGCCATAATCCCGACCTGATCTTCCTGGATATACAAATGCCGGGAAAAACCGGTTTTGACCTGCTGTCAGAGCTGGATCATGCTCCCCAGGTGATCTTTACCACGGCCTATGATGAATATGCGCTGAAAGCTTTTGAGGTGAACGCCCTCGATTACCTCTTGAAGCCTGTGGAGCCCAAGCGCCTGGCAGATGCGATAGAAAAGCTGAAACGGAACGGTGCAAACGGAACGGGTGAGAAGCCCCATCAGCCCATGGAAAATACAAGCATCTTGAATGAGAACGACCAGGTGTTTGTAAAAGACGGGGAGCGCTGCTGGTTCGTAAAGCTGGGCGAAGTGCGGTTGTTCGAAAGCGTTGGGAACTATGCCAAGGTATTCTTTGGTGCCAACAAGCCCCTGATCTTAAAATCCTTAAATGCCCTCGAAGAGCGACTCGATGAAAAGGTGTTCTTCCGGGCCAACCGGAAGCATATCGTGAACCTGCGCCTGATCGATAAGATCGAGCCGTATTTCAACGGCGGCCTGCTGCTGGAACTGAAAGGCGGAGAGAAGATCGAAGTCAGTCGCCGGCAAACCGTGAAGTTCAAGGAAATGATGAGCCTCTAGTATTTAAAATCACTTAACACAAAGCATGAAAAAAACGTTCGTATTCTTTGCTATCATAGCAAATGTGGCGGCCTGCGCCCAAGCCGGTAAAAATGGGATCGATGTGAAGGAAGTGCAACGCATTGAAAGCACACTGGCCAGCGATGAAATGAAAGGTCGCCGGGTGGGTACGCCTGAAATGGACAAGGCAGCAAGCTTCATAGCGGATGAATTTAAAAAAGCAGGACTGGTACCGGTAAGCGGAAATGGTTTCTTGCAGGAATTTTTTATGGTGCGTCCAAAGTTTGTAAGCATCAAGGGAGAAGTGAATGATCAGGAACTCGACCCCAAAAATATCATAGCCGTTACCCTGGAAGCAGAATTAAAAGTGGATGAGAAATCAGGTTATGCCATCGAATATGTAACAGCGGGACAGGACCTTCGGGCGCGTTCTTCAGAGATCATGAAGGCGCAGAAGAATACGGTTGCTTTCTTTGATACGAGTTTTGCCAAATCATTTTCCCGCCTGGTGAATTACAAGCGGGCCGGATTCAAGAGCGCTACTTCGGCAAATGTCATATTCGTGCTTGGAAATTATCAGCCAGCCACTTTTAAATTCAAGGCCGAGCATACGCTGGAGCAAATCCGCTTTGCCAACGTGGTAGGTATGCTGCCCGGAAAAACGAAGAAAGATGAATTTGTGGTATTCTCCGGCCACTACGATCATTTGGGTATTGGCAAACCAGTTGGAACGGACAGTATATTCAATGGCGCGAATGACGACGCTGCCGGAACTACGGCCGTAATAACACTGGCCAGCTATTTCAAAAAGCTGAATAACAATGAGCGGACCATCATCTTCGCTGCGTTCACGGCAGAAGAAGTAGGCGGTTTCGGATCGCAGTATTTTTCCAGGCAGCTGGAGCCCGCCAAAGTAATGGCCATGTTCAATATCGAGATGATTGGAACCGAAAGCAAATGGGGAAAGAATTCGGCCTATATCACCGGTTATGAAAAGACCAATATGGGCGACATCCTTCAGAAGAATCTTCAGGGAACCGCTTTCACCTTTCACCCGGATCCGTATACTACGCAGAATCTTTTCTACCGCAGCGATAATGCCACGCTGGCACGCCTTGGCGTTCCGGCCCATACCATTTCAACATCGAAAATGGATGATGAACCCAATTATCATAAAGTGAGCGATGAAGTGAGTACGCTGGACCTGGAAAATATGGCGCAGATCATCAAGGCCATCGCTGAGAGCAGCCGCTCCATTATCAGCGGAAAGGATACACCTTCGAGAGTAAAGCCGGAAGATCTGAATTAGAGCGCAACGGCCACCGAATGAATAGCAGCAGCCATTTCCTTGATCAGGGATGGCTGTTTTTCTATAGCGTTGCCAATAACGATCACGTCGGCTCCTGCCTTGCAGTTGAGATAAGCTTTTTCCGCATCGAGAATGCCGCCGCCGATGATCAGGGGAATATCGATCTGGGCCGCCACGGTATGAATCATTTTCTCGGTGATCGGCTTTTTGGCGCCGCTGCCGGCATCCATATAAATGAGTTTCATGCCCAGCATTTCTCCGGCGAGAGCCGTGCATAAGGCAATATCTTCCTTATCGGAAGGAATGGGCGCAGCGTTGCTGATATAGGAAACAGTGGTGGCCGCTCCGCCATCGATCACCATATAGCCGGTGGAGATGATCTCCAGGCCGCTCTTTTTTACAAAAGGAGCCGAAATTACATGCTGGCCGATGAGTAATTCAGGATTGCGTCCGGAAATCAGGGAGAGGTATAAAAGCGCATCCGCATGCCTGCTGATCTGTGAAGGACTGCCGGGAAACAATACTACAGGAATGGTGCAGCTGCGTTTGATCTGCTGAATGCATTCATCAAGATGATCGGAAATAACGAGACTGCCGCCTACAAAAAAATAATCGACCCGGGCTTCTATGGCCAGCCTGATCGTATCGTTCAGCGATGTAACCGTAATCTTATCCGGATCAATCAAAACAGCAAATGATTTTTTACCATTTTGCTTTTTATCCAGCAGTGATTGATACACAGGCACCTTCTTAGCAACCATAGGATCACAAAAATGCAAAACTTTTGCCATAGACACACGATTTCTCGCGGAATCGCCTATAAACGCTTGTAGACCGCCAGTTGAATAATATGGTTGGTGAGGTTGGACGTGCGTCCCTTCGTGTATTGGTTCATGTAACCCACTTCCAGGTCGATCTTAACCGGCAGGCGGTATCCTGCCGCCGCATAGAAGCGGTTCTGATCGAAGGTGCTGCCATTCACATCATCCTTATTGGTCAGGTTCAGGAATACTTCATTCTGCAGGGCCAAAAAAGGCCCTTTAGTAAAAGTGGCGGTAACCGGTAGCGGAAAGATGTTGCGCAGGAAATAACGGAACCGCTGGGCAATGATGCGGTCGATTACTTTCAGTTCATTGTTCCTGGAAACCACCACCGGAAGAAATCGTTGCTCCAGTCGAAAGCGGTGGCTGGGTGTAAAAGAGCCCAGGCGATGCGTAAGCAGCAGCTGTTCCCAGATGCGGTGTTCCGTGATCATTTCCGTAAGCGGACCAATGGTTCTGCGATTGTTGATCCAGGCATATCCGATCGTAGCCGTAAGGTTTTTGCGGAGGTGATAATTCAAACCGGGACGCAGCAATATGCTTTGCACGTTTTTTAGCGCGTCACCACTTCTCAATTGAGCATCGAAATGCACACTCCATTTGGGATCGATCCGAAAAGTATTAAATGAAGCGAGCCATCCGGACTGCTGATTCTGCGCGATCACAGAGCTGCTCAGGAGGCAAAAAATCACGATCTGCAGGATTCCTAAACGTAACATGGTGCAATATTAAAGAGACTACGTGTTTTTACGTGGTTCACCAAATTAAATCGACGAAAAAAAATCTTTTATTCCTTGAAAATCATGCATTCAGCCACTGGCTTGAGATGGGATTTTTTTCCACGCGTTTATCCACAGTTGTGCATATCTCTGGCTTCATTTTTCCAGTCTCTAAAGATATTTTCGTCGTCCACCGAAACTTTTCCGGGCTACCAAAAAACCAATTGCAAACAACAAAATCGATGTCTATGGCAAGTGTCAACAGTGCAACACAAAAGGGACTGAAGTTCCAACGCAAGTACACAAAAGAAGAAGTGAATGTGTTCGATCAGTTTGAATATGATTATCGAACATCCGTGATCCGCAACCCTAGTGGAGAAATCGTTTTCGAAATGAACAATGTGGAAGTGCCGAAACAGTGGAGCCAGATTGCTACAGACATCCTAGCCCAAAAATATTTCCGTAAGGCGGGCGTTCCCCAGCCGGACGGATCCTTAGGCAGAGAGACTTCGGTGAAGCAGGTAGCACACCGCATGGCGAATTGCTGGAGAGTGTGGGGAGAGCGTTATGGTTATTTCGCCTCCTTCGACGATGCACAGATCTTCTATGAAGAGCTGGTGTATTCCATATTGAACCAGATGTGCGTGCCGAACTCACCGCAGTGGTTCAATACCGGTTTGCACGAGAGCTATGGCATCAAGGGTAAGCCTCAGGGCCACTACTATGTGGACCAGGTAGACGGTGAACTGAAAAAATCAACTTCCGCTTACGAGCGTCCGCAGCCACATGCCTGCTTTATCCTGAGCGTGGAAGACGACCTGGTGAACGAAGGGGGCATTATGGACCTCTGGGTACGCGAAGCGCGCATCTTCAAGTATGGCTCCGGTGTAGGTACCAACTTTTCCAACCTGCGCGGAGAAGGAGAGAAGCTGAGTGGTGGTGGTACGTCCAGCGGACTGATGTCGTTCCTGAAGATCGGAGACCGTGCTGCCGGCGCCATAAAGAGCGGTGGTACAACCAGACGGGCTGCTAAAATGGTCTGTCTCGATCTGGACCATCCTGAAATCGAAAAGTTCATCAACTGGAAAGTTGAAGAAGAACAGAAAGTAGCGGC
>DATAHC010000484.1:0-8016 GCA_036263415.1 Flavisolibacter sp. | reverse complement strand
TCCCAGCGAAGGGTCCCTGAAAGGTGCCCAGCTGAAGAACCCCGGTGCCATCACAACTGAAAAAACAGCCGCTTTCTATGCGGAGATAAAAGATTTCCTCCGACCCAATCTCCTGGTTTTCTCCCAATGCAGCCACATCCTGCTGGAGGGCGTCACCTTTCAGAATTCACCGGCCTGGTGCCTGCACCCTTTGATGAGCGAGCACCTGACCGTTCGGAACATTACCGTAAAAAATCCCTGGTATGCCCAGAATGGCGATGGCATTGACCTGGAAAGCTGTAAGAACGTTTTGATCGAAAACAGCATCTTCGATGTGGGTGACGATGGCATCTGCATTAAATCGGGGCGGGACGCTGCCGGTCGAAAAAGAGCCATGCCCACACAGGACGTCATTATCCGCAACTGCACCGTTTATGCTGCCCATGGCGGGTTCGTAATCGGCAGCGAAATGAGTGGCGGGGCCCGTAATATCTGGGTGGACGATTGCACGTTCATCGGCACCGATATCGGTCTGCGGTTTAAAACAACCCGAGGACGCGGCGGCATTGTAGAGAACATCTATGTCCGTAATATCATGATGAAGGATATTGTGGGAGAAGCTATACTGTTCGATATGTATTATGCCGCACAGGACCCGGTACCCGTGGCCGGTGAAAAAAGGGAACCGCCGCGGGTAGAGACGCTGCCCGTAAGCGAGGAAACCCCTCAATTCCGGAATATCATGATCGATCAGGTAGTGGCCAATGGAGCGGAGAAAGCCATTTTTATCCGCGGGCTTCCGGAAATGAATGTGCAGCAGATCGTTCTGAAAAATATGGTACTTCAGGCACGAAAAGGACTGGACATGACTGAAGGCTCCGGCATTACCCTGCAGAACGTGCAACTGCTGACCAGCGAAACCGATCCCGTAATGAACATCCATAATAGTAAAGACATCCTGTTGAGCCAGATCGGCTATCCATCAGATGCCGCCTTACTGCTCAATATCAGCGGCGAAAAATCAAAGGATATCCGGTTACTGCATACCGATGCCGGAAAAGCCGTAAAGCCGGTCACCTTCACCTATGGTGCTGTGGAGTCGGCTGTAAAAATGAAATAGAAGCGCATGAAGAACGTACTGATAGCGGTTATACTTTGCCTGTCTCTTGCGGCCCGGTCGCAACAGCCGTCCTATGCCGAATCCGTTGCCGCTACAGCCATGAAACTGTGGAAGGATTCTTTCTTACTGGAAGGCGACAAGACGGCAAAATGGCGCTATGACCAGGGCGTGATCCTGAAGGGCATGGAAGGTCTATGGAATGTCACGGGAAACGGAGCGTGGTTCCGCTATATTCAGAACAGCCTTGACTTTTACATCCAGGAAGACGGATCGATCAAAGGCTATAAGCCCGATGAATACAATATCGATCACCTCAACAACGGTAAGATGGTATTGGTACTTTATGAAGTGACCGGAAAGGAAAAGTATAAAAAGGCAGCTGACCTGCTGCGCAACCAGCTGAGAACCCACCCCCGCACATCGGAAGGAGGGTTCTGGCATAAAAAGATCTATACCGGCCAGATGTGGCTGGACGGCTTGTATATGGGCGCACCCTTTTATGCCGCCTATGCCCGGCTTTTTCATGAGGATAGCGCGTTTCCGGATATCACCCGTCAGTTTGTGCTGATGGAGCAAAAGGCCCGCGACCCGAAAACCGGCCTGCTGTATCACGGCTGGGATGAAACGCGGACCCAGCAATGGGCAGATCCGAAAACCGGTCGCTCTCCGAATGTATGGGGACGTGCCATGGGATGGTATGGGATGGCCCTTGTGGATGCGCTGGATTATTATCCCACCCTGAACCCCGGCAGGGATTCCCTGATCCGCATTCTGAACCGGCTGGCCGAAGCTGTGCTGAAGGTTCAGGACCCCTCTTCCGGTGTATGGTACGATATCCTGGACAAGCCCAAAGAAAAGGGCAATTACCGGGAAGCTTCCGCCTCCTCCATGTTCGTTTATACGCTGGCTAAAGCTGTGCGGAAGGGATACCTGTCTCCCCGTTACCTGGCAGCCGCCCGAAAAGGGTACGCAGGGCTCCTGAAACAATTCATCAAAACGAATAATGGCCAGACTGACCTATACGGTACCGTTAGTGTCAGCGGACTTGGCGGAAAGCCCTACCGTGATGGCAGCTTTGCCTATTACGTGGGAGAGCCGGTAGTAGTGAATGACCCGAAGGGCATGGGCGCTTTTATCAACGCCGCCGTAGAAATGGAGCGCCTGAGAACCAGAGATGCCGGAAAGGGATCTTTGGTTTTACTGGATCGCTATTATAATAACGAATGGAAGAAAGATGCCACCGGAATGCCGGTGCGTTTTCATTATACCTGGGAGGACCGGGCCAACAGCGGCTTTGCGATGCTCGGTGACCTGTTTGACCGTTTCGGATTCGTAACGGATCATCTCGATACGGCACCGGATGACAACGCCCTTAAAAATGCCAACGTCTATATTATTGTGGATCCTGATACCGATAAGGAAACGGAAAAACCGAATATGATCCAGGCTGGCGAAGCATCTGCCGTTGCCAGGTGGGTTCAGCGCGGCGGCACATTGGTATTGATGGGTAATGACGCCGGCAATGCCAACCTGGAAAGCCTGAATGTACTGGCTTCCCGTTTTGGCATTCATTTCAATGAAGACCGCTATAACCTGGTGGAAGGTACGCACTGGGAGCAGGGTGCAGTACCGGTAAAAAAGCCAAACCCGGTGTTCACAACCGCTGAAAAGCTCTATGTGAAAGAACTGTCCACCCTTCAACTGTCAAGCCCGGCGCTGGCCGTTCTTACGAAGGAAACTAAAACTATTATAGCCATTGCCCCATATGGTAAAGGAGCTGTTTTTGCGATCGGGGATCCATGGATCTACAATGAATACCTCGACGGTCGCAGACTGCCGTTAGACTTTGATAATTATAAAGGTGCTGAAGACCTGGTACGCTGGATCGCGCAACAGGTAAAACGAAAATAGAACGTGATCAGAAGTTTCATCATATTGAACATTCTTTTTCTGGTGTGCCTTCAGTCACTGGAAGCACAGACCAGGGTTCTGGTAGTAGATGCCCGCGGCCAGGGAGACTTCACCACTATACAGGCCGCACTGAACAGCCTTCCCGATTCCGCTGCGGCACCGCGAAAAATCTACATCCGGAAAGGATTGTATAAGGAAAAGGTTTATATCACCAAGCACCAGATCGAGCTGGAAGGAGAAGATCGCGAGCATACCATCATCAGCCAGGAGATCGCCCGCGATGAGTGGCGCTGCGCCCATCCGGACGACTGGGGTGTTGCCACCCTGAACCTGAACGGAAACGATATTACCCTGCGCAACCTGACAGTGGTGAATGATTATGGCTTCCAGCACCCGGAAGAACGGATCGTGAATTGTGCAACGGACAGTTCCGGAAAAAAGACCATTACCGCCAATGGCCACCAGATGGCGTTGCGCAGCATCCTTTCCACCCGGGTACGCGCTATAAACTGTCATTTCAGGGCCTATGCCGGCGATACTGTCAGTCCCTGGAACACCGTGAACGGCATGTTTTATTTCAAGGACTGCCTCATGGAAGGCGGCGTTGATTTCTATTGCCCGCGCGGCTGGGCCTGGGCCGAGAATTGCCGTTTTTTTGCCAATACTGGTCCCGCCAGTATCTGGCACGACGGCAGTGGGAACAAAGATTTCAAAACCGTTCTGAAGAATTGCTTTTTCGATGGCTATGCCGGCTTTCAACTGGGCCGTTATCATAAGGATGCCCAATTCTACCTGGTGGATTGTCAATTCACCGAGCGCCTGGCCGACCGTGACATTTACCTGGTACCGACTGCGAACGTAATCCGGTGGGGCCGCCGAATCTATTACTATAACTGTCACCGGGAAGGAGGCGATTATAAATGGTTCCGGAATAACCTGGAGAACAGTGCGGTAAAGCAAGCCTCTGACATAACCGTGAACTGGTTGTTCAACGAACAATGGCATCCTCAAACCAATTAAACTGAAAGGAATGAAACTGTCCCGATATACCGTAAAAAATATTACCGCCCCGATCTCCGTACCGGACGACGCCCTGTTTGAGCTGCCAGAAAAAGTGCTGCAGTTCGGTACCGGGGTTTTGTTGAGAGGGCTGCCCGATTATTTCATTGACAAAGCCAATAAGCAAGGCTTGTTCAATGGGCGTATTGTGGTAGTAAAATCAACAGCACAGGGCGATTCCTCCCTGTTCGATAAACAGGACGGGCTGTATACCATCTGCGTGAGGGGAAAGGAGCAGGGACGAACCGTGGAGGAAACGATCGTGAACGCCTCCATCAGCCGTGTACTTTCTGCAACAGACGAGTGGGAACAGATTCTGGAATGCGCGCACAACAGGGAAATGCAGGTGATCATTTCCAATACCACCGAAGTTGGCATACAGCTGGTGCCGGATGATATCCGCCATCATCCGCCGAAATCCTTTCCCGGAAAGTTGCTTTCGTTCCTCTATGAGCGTTTCCGGGCCTTTGGCGGCAGTGCGCACAGCGGTATGGTGATCATACCGACCGAGCTGATACCCGATAATGGCAGGAAGCTGGA
Organism: Flavisolibacter sp.; assembly: GCA_036263415.1. GTDB lineage: Bacteria > Bacteroidota > Bacteroidia > Chitinophagales > Chitinophagaceae > Flavisolibacter. The sequence goes on along the minus strand of DATAHC010000484.1, from coordinate 3,407 downwards.
ATCGATCGTACTGGAACTGGCGCACCTGAACGGACTTGAAGAAAGCTTTATTGAATGGGTAGAGCAGCATAACTGTTTCTGTAATTCGCTGGTGGACCGGATTGTACCGGGCAAACCCGATGCTGCACAACTGAAAGAAATAGAAAACGCGGCAGGCTATACCGACGGACTCGTGATCATTGCTGAAGTGTACCGGTTATGGGCCATTGAAGGGAATGAGGAATTACGTTCCGTACTCAGTTTCGCCGGCGCCGACCCCGGCGTGGTGATCGCTCCGGATATCGAAAGCTACCGAGAGCTGAAGCTGCGCTTATTGAACGGCACACACACACTGAGCTGCGGACTGGCTTTTCTTTCCGGACTGGAAACGGTAAAAGCAGGTATGGAGGACCAACGGCTTTCTGCTTACATGGCAACCCTTATGCAAAGGGAGATCGGCCCTTCCATACCGTACACCATGGAAGCGGCGTTGATACAGGAGTTTTCAAAAAACGTACTGGACCGTTTCCGCAACCCGTACCTCCGGCATTTATGGCTGAACATCTGCATGCAATACAGCTCCAAGCTGAAGTTGCGCTGTGTTCCTTTACTGCGGCGGTATTATGAGTTGCATAACCAGGTACCTGAATTGATTGCACTTGGTTTCGCGGCTTATATTCTTTTCATGAAAGCAATTACCTGCAAAGGAGCGCAGTACTTCGGAGAACATAATGGTGTCCCTTACCTGATACAGGATGACCAGGCTGCCGTCTTTTTTGCAAGATGGCAGGGCCGAGATGCAGCCGGTGTGGTAAAGGCCACGCTATCGGACACTCCTTTCTGGGGAGAAGATCTGACACTGTACCGGGGCTTTGAAAAAGAAGTGACCAGTCAGCTGGAATCCCTTATGCAGGGTGATACCGGTGAATTAATAGAATGTACACTGAACAAAAAGGAAGTAGCCGCATGAATTATAAAGTAGCGAAAGTACATCCTGAAGATACCGTGCTGGTAGCACTCACCAACCTGGAAGAAGGGGAAGTGATAGGCTATGAAGGGGAAACCTATCCGCTTCCGGGCAGGGTTCCCGCCAAACACAAATTTGTGATCCGGGATCTGAAACCTGGTGATGAAGTGAAGATGTATGGTGTGCTGGTAGGCAAAGCCGAAAAGCCGATACCCAGAGGCGGTGTCATTACTACTTCCAACCTGAAGCATGCGGCCAGCGGTTTTGAGATAGGAGAACGAAAACCGGACTGGAAGGCACCGGATGTTTCTAAATTCAGGGACCGGACTTTCATGGGCTATCACCGTGCCGATGGAAAAGTGGGTACGGCGAATTACTGGCTGGTGATACCCATGGTATTTTGCGAGAACCGTAACCTCGATGTATTAAAGGAAGCGCTGGTGGAACAACTGGGATACGGCCGGACCCAACGAAGCAAGTGGGAGGTGAACCAACTGGTGGACCTGTATAGGAGCGGAAGACCCATAGAAGCCATATTGAATGCCGACCTCGTTCGGCAGGAGCAGGAGGTCAAAAAAGGGCGGCTGTTTCAGGAGGTGGATGGTATTAAATTCCTGAATCATGACGGCGGATGCGGAGGCACAAGACAGGATGCACAAACACTCTGCGGCTTGCTGGCCGGTTATATTACGCACGCCAATGTAGCGGGAGCCACGGTACTGAGCCTGGGTTGCCAGAATGCCCAGGTAACCTTGCTCCAGGAAGAAATTCAGAAGCGGGATCCGGGCTTTTCCAAACCCCTGTATATCCTGGAACAGCAGAAGATCGGAACAGAGCAGGAACTGATCTCGCAAGCGATCCGGCAAACCTTTGCGGGACTGGTACAGGCCAATCAGCATACACGCCGGCCTGCACCCCTGGAGAAATTATGCATCGGACTCGAGTGCGGAGGATCGGACGGATTCAGCGGCATTTCGGCCAATCCGGCTATCGGTTACACATCCGACCTGTTGGTAGCGCTGGGAGGTTCCGTTATTCTTTCGGAGTTCCCGGAACTGTGCGGTGTGGAACAGAATATCAGCGACCGGTGTGTTACCGTGGAAGCGGCCCGGCGTTTCGGTGACCTGATGCGCACCTACGCACAGCGTGCGCAGGAGGCGGGCTCCGGTTTCGATATGAATCCATCTCCCGGCAATATCAGGGACGGCCTAATCACCGATGCGATAAAATCGGCGGGGGCTGCCAAAAAGGGAGGCACTTCACCTGTTGTGGACATTCTGGATTATCCTGAGATGGTTACCCGGCCGGGTCTGAATCTGTTATGTACCCCGGGTAATGATGTGGAAAGCACGACAGCAGAAGTAGGATCCGGTGCCACGATCGTTCTGTTCACAACCGGATTGGGTACACCAACCGGCAATCCGATTGCACCGGTAGTAAAACTTTCCAGCAATACCAGCCTGTTCGAAAAAATGAACGATATTATCGACCTCAATACCGGCACGATCATAGAGGGAACGGAAACCATTGAGCAGGCAGGTGAGCGGATACTGGATTATGTGATCCGGCTGGCAAGCGGGGAAGTAGAAGCTGCATCTGTTCGTAACGGACATGATGATTTTATTCCCTGGAAACGTGGCGTGTCTTTATAAAAGCGGATGTATGAAAAAATTTTTGGACGAGAACTTTCTTTTGAACACAAAAACGGCACAGGACCTGTATCACACCTATGCCCAGCCGATGCCGGTGATCGATTATCATTGCCACCTGCCTCCCGAGCTGATCGCAGATGATCACCAGTTCGAAAACCTGACACAGGTCTGGCTGTATGGCGATCACTATAAATGGAGGGCGATGCGTACCAATGGGGTGCCCGAGGAGTATTGTACCGGCTCGCGCAGCGACGCTGAAAAGTTTCAAAAGTGGGCCGAGACCGTACCCTACACCTTACGAAATCCCCTGTATCACTGGACTCACCTCGAGTTGCAGCGATATTTCAATGTCACCGAACTGCTGAATGGAGACAGCGCTACAGGCATCTATGAAACATGCAGCGCCCTGTTGCAGACCAAAGACTATTCGGTACGGCAACTGCTGAAGAAAATGAATGTAAAGATCGTTTGTACCACAGACGATCCGACCGATACCCTGGAAGCGCACCGGAATATACGGAATGATGCTTTTGGGATACAGGTGTTCCCAGCCTTCCGTCCTGATAAGGCCATGGACGTATCGGATGCAGTGCGCTTCAATCAATACCTGGCTCAGCTGGAAAAAGCGGCAGACGTATCGATCGGCTCTTTTGCCGAATATCTCGATGCCCTGAAGAGCCGACATGATTTTTTTGCGTCGATGGGTTGCTGTGTTTCCGATCACGGACTGGAGCAGGTTTACGCCGAAGCCTATACGCAGGAGGAAATCAACGGACAGTTTGATAAAATACGGTCCGGCAAGGCGCTTG
>DATAHC010000483.1:0-4254 GCA_036263415.1 Flavisolibacter sp. | reverse complement strand
TTGAAATTGAAGATGACCGTTCCTTTTTGTCCGCCATCGGCACCGCCCATCTTTAACTGGAATGCAGACCTTCTGGCAATATCGATGTATTTCCTGTCAGACGTGGTAGAGCCGCGCGGCTGAAACGTTGCGGAGGTTACTTTACCATTATCATCGACCACTATGTCCATGGCCACTTTAGCATTCTGATTAAAATCGTCTTCGAAGGTTTGATTGGGTATGCTGAGTACTTTAACGCCAAAGTTTTTAGGGGTACCGGTATAGCTTCTTCCGTTCGGATCGCCACCAGGGCGTCCCTGGTCGCCATTCCCACCGGCAATTCCCTGATTGCCCCCGGGTTTATAGGTATCCGCACCATTACCACCATTACCGTTTCCGCCAACCGTCTGGCCTAAAACCGCTTTGGGACGGGGAGGAGTGGGGGTAGACACCGGTTGCGTGCTGGGTGTACTGGTCTTTACTGTTTTACTCTCCGCGTTGATCTTGGTAGCATCCGGCTTGCTTACGGCCGGCTTTATAACGGGAGGTGCTGCTGCATCATTGTCATTGGTCGCCACATCCCGCACGCTTTCTTCTTTGGCAGGGGTGGGGTCAGGAGGCGTATAGCTGGTTTGCTGGGCAGGGGCCGGATCGCCGGGAAGGAGGGGCTGGTTATCGCCCGATCCCTGATCGCCGCTACCCAGGTTTACTTCCATGTATTCTTCCACAGGCACCGGTTCCTCATGGGGAATAGACATCTTCACCAGGATGAACAGGAGGATCAATCCCCCGGTTATGACAGCCGTGTAAACGGAAGCCTGTATATTTTTTTGTCTTTCAAAATCGGCAGACATGGATAGTGTGTTAGGCATACAAATATAGAGGTTGAAACAGCTTGGACTTCTAAACGATGCAAAAGTTAGACAAATTGCACAGGAATGGAAATCAGCAGACGATCTTTTAACATTTACCTATCGGTAGAGCGACCCATGTAGTTTATCATTCGGTAGAACCGGATAAAAATAAATGGCTCCTCTGGTCTTATTGAAGCCTGAATAATTGAAGCTGTTCCCGCAATTTTGCGGCACCAAAACGTAACTATTATGAAGAAATTAATCGGGATCCTGTCCCTGATCGCCTGTTTTTCCTTTACAAAAGGCCCTGAACATCCTGCTGATGCCACCATTTATATTTACCGCACCGGTCAGTGGAATGGCGCCGGTAACAACTGGGCCATGTTCGTAGATGAGAAAAAGATCTGCAAGCTCAGTAATAACAAATACATCAAAGTAACGGTACCCGCCGGAAAACACATGATCAGTTCCAAGATCGGAGGCGTGGGTATGTTCAAGAAAGAGACCGAGATCGAGATTGAAGCGGAAGCCGGCGGTAATTACTATGTGGCCTGCAACATCAAAACAAGCTTCACCCGTTCCCGCCTGGAAATGCTGGAAGTAACCAAATCAAGCGCCGAAAAGCAAATGAAGGATATGGCGCTGGATAACTGCCAGGAAGATATCGATGCCGCTGCGAAGCAGTAAGGTGAGTCAATAGTGAATAGTCAATAGTGAATAGTTAGTCTTGAAGTAATCCCTTCACTATTGACTACTCACTATTCACTTTCTTAATGTGCAAAGTCCGCATCATACCGACCCTTGATCCGTTCCATGGGCGGATTGAAATAGCCATATTTCAGATTGGGGAATTCCTCTTTCAGTAATTCCATCAGCTGCTTCATTCCCAGTATCTCTCCATTATCGATCACACCGAGTTTACCCAGGTACCAGTCCGGGTCAATATTGAAATTACGCCACTGGATCATGCACAGATCCGTATCGATGATCAGTTTCCGTAACGCCTCGTATTCAGCTACCGAATCGGTCATGCCGGGAAATACGAAATAATTGATGGAGGTCCAGCCGCCATAGCCCCTGACCACTTTCAGGCTTTCGATGATATCCTCGAACTGGTAATTGTTGGGCCGGTAGTAGGGCAGGTACACTTCCGGACGGGCCGAATTGGTACTGACGCGGATGCTGTCCAACCCGGCTTCACACAATGCCCTTACCGCATTCGGTTTCGATCCGTTGGTATTGATATTAATGCTGCCCTTGTTGGTATGTTTCCGAATCTCCAGGATCGATTCACGAATGGTTTCCCACATCAATAAGGGTTCGCCTTCACAACCCTGGCCAAAGCTCACGATCGGATAGGGTGCAGACTCCAGGTGTGGCACCGTATATTCTATGATCTCTTCTGCGGTTGGCTTGAACGTAAGACGGTCCTGCGTAGAGACGATCGTTTCTTCTACCGGCTGAAAGGAGATACAGCCGATACAATTGGCATTGCAGGCAGGAGAACTCGGGATCGGACATTCCCAGCGTCCGATAAAATAGTTGCGCGCGGCCGGACAATGGTAGGTCAGGGCGCAATTATTAGCCAGGTGGGCAACCAGCCGGTTTTGCGGATACGCCTTCAACAGCTTGCTTACGCCATCTTCCACTTTCTGAACATCGAATCCGCCGCATTCCTGCCGGATGTCCTGCTCAATGCGTATGGCCGGTACATAAAACTTTTCTGCATCCCAGCCTACGGCGGTATAGCAGAACAACGGAAGGGTCGGTGCGTCCGGTGTCGTTTCATAGGCGGCCAGGTAGAAGCCGGTATGCGCCGGTGGAATGAAGGCGGCCACAGCCCATCCCTTTTCACATAAGCGCATTTCTCCTGTCGTTACATCGATGCCAATGCCTTTTCGTCCGGGCAGCTCATAAAGCTGTCCCCCGGATGGTAATTCTATCCACTCGTCTTCCGGAATGGGAAGGGCATCCCAGCCGCTTCGGCCTACCACGTAAAGAGAGGTGTCTTCAAATATATGGCCCTGGCCATCGGAGTATAATAAATAAGGCGACATGATTAATGTGTTGTGGTAGCCGGTGCCACCTTTTCAATCTGTTCCTTGCAAAAAGCGTTCATTTTAGCTACTTCCAGGGTAGAAAGATCCTGGAGCACCTGGTATTGAAGGTACTTTTGTTTAACGTGGAACAGGGTTATAAAATCTTCCCGCACTACTACCTGGTTCAGGTCTTTCCAGGGAACCAGGTGATCCCGGTAATACCCCGGTATCTTAATGCCTTCACCAACGATCAGCAGATCGGTCTCCAGGAAGATGCGGCGTTCGCTGAACAGCAGTAAAATAGCCAGTGCGGCAAATACAAAAAGGGAAATGAAATCGATCGTTCGGCCATATGGCATGGTAATAAAGCCCAGATACGTAAAAGTTACCACCTGAACCAGCCGCAGCCAGTAATTATAACGCGCGGTAAGATCTAAACGTTTGCGAAAGAGTCCATAAGGCAGCGATACCAGGGCCACCAAAAAAGCGGGCAGGGCCGGTGCCAGGGAGTTGAAGGCACTGAGATGATAGTAATCGGCGCCCTTGGCTATTAAAAAAAAGCCCATCACCACATGCAGCAGGCCGGCGCTGCGCCTCCTGTTTTCAATCCCGTCGATTTTGATAGCTATGCTGAACATGTTACACCGGATTGCTTGCCACCAGCAGGTTGCAGAGCTTGAAAAGTACCCGGGCGCCCACATTGGCGTCCCAGCCGGTTTCACTGGTACTCACTTCCACCAGGTCGAAACCAATGATCTGCCTGCCGGATTGAACGATCTTATTAAAAATATAAAATACCTGTTCGGTCTCAAAGCCGCCCTGAACCGGTGTGCCGGTATTGGGACATAGCTTGGGATCCAGGCCGTCGATATCGAAACTGATATATACCTTCTGGGGCAGGTGGCCGATCATTTCATCAACGATCTGGCGGAACGATTCGCCCTCATACTGCCGTACCCGGATATCTTTATCGAAATAGGTTTTCGCACGCTCGCCCAGATCACGCAGCACTTCATGCTCACCCTCTGAGTAATCACGGATGCCCGCCTGAACCAGCTTTACTGCCTGGGGCACTTCCTTCAGGGCATTATACATGATGCTGGCATGGCTGTATACAAACCCTTCATAGCCGATCCGCATATCGCAGTGAGCGTCGATTTGCATGATGCCGAATTCGCCATGCTTTTCACCGATGGCTTTTAAATAGCCAAGCGGCGTACTGTGATCACCACCCAGAATAGCTACCAGCTTATTGCTGTCCAGCAACGCCTTCGCCTGCTGGTATACCCAGTTGTTCAGGAAAAAGCTGCCTTCATTCACTTCTTTCAGGGTCTTGCACATGAACTGGTTCTTCTGCAGCTCATCACCCTTGGAGATATAGT
>DATAHC010000482.1:0-5102 GCA_036263415.1 Flavisolibacter sp. | reverse complement strand
ACATACACGATGGTTTCCATGGAACCATGCAGGAGTTCGTTAAAATGATAGCGGGCGGTAATGTACGGCATAGGGTATGGATAAGTAACCCAGACCCTGGTAACGGCATGGTCTTTTCTGAATTATTCTTAATAAATTCGTTAACTAATAGTGCTACTTCCATGAATGAGAATAAAACAAAGCTCACGGAATTGTTCAACCGCATTCCCCGCCGTCATACACCTGAAAATGTAGCGGAGTTTTCAGCGGTGCTGGATGAATATGAAGACCTGCTGAAATCATTGGAAGCACAGGATGAGCAACAGATCGCACCCTTCTTCGACGACCTGGAGCCCATTCGCACCACCTTAAAAAAGTCGAACGACCGCAAGGCCTCCAAAAAGCAGAAGGATGAATTGTTCGACGAGGCATCGGGTGCTTTGAAAGATACCATTCAGAGTCTGTTGGATTTACAGTAACGACCTTCCTTTATCAGGAGAGCTGGGAGTTCATCTTCACTTGTAGGTCCCGCGGGCTGATTCATAATGCCTTTCCCTCATTTCGTGCAGCTTCTTATTGACTCAGGCAGGTACCCGTGCGTACCATTGCGCTGCTTAATAAGAAAAAATGAAACGAATTATAATAGCACTGCTGCTGGGGAGTACCCTGCTCGCGTGTAAAAAGGAAGGAACGACTTCATCGGATTCCGATGGAAGCCCTTCAGGTCAGCCATCATCACAAAAATTAAAAACGGCAGCAGGAGCACCTCTGGGTAGCCCGGTTACGAAAAAGCTGGGCCCTGCCGGGGGAACCATACAATCGGCCGATGGTAAATTCCGCATCGATATTCCGGAGGGTGCGCTCTTGGCGGAACAGACCATCAGTATCCAACCTATTACCAATCCACTCGATTTTACGGCTACTCCGGCATATAGCCTGCTCCCGAAGGATATTTCTTTCCAAAAGCCTGCCACGGCCAGCTTTACCTATAAGGAGCAGGATATAAACGCCACGGCACCGGAACAGCTGGGAGCCGCTGCGCAGAAGACAGATGGAACCTGGGCCGTCTTGCCTAAAAAGCAGTTGAATAAGGCACAGAAGAAAGTCTCCGTTCCGTTCGATAAGGCCGTGGACCTCACCTTTTTCCCTTTATGCTATATCAGGCCATACGATGCCAGGGTCAAGACCGGTGAGCGTCTGGACCTGGCCGTAATGGCTACCGTCCCCGAAGATGCTTTAAACTATCCGGAAGTGGACGGAACCTATATTACGGGTCCGTTTGTAATAACATCCGGTACGGTAGAGACTTGGTCCTATAGCGGTAAAGGTGTCTTAAAGCCAAATGGTGCTGTAGCGGAATATACGGCGCCTTCCCAGGTGCCGGCACAGAATCCGGAAGCGGTGACCGTAAACCTGAAGCTGGCTATGCCGGGAGTATTTCAGCTGGTTACGAATATTACGGTGCTGGGTGATAAGCATATCGACTACCTGCAGGTGGATGAAACGGAAATGTCGGCCGGATCGTCTGTCTACCCGAGCCGCCTGCATATTCATGGGAATTTTGGGAACGACCCGGGTGCCGGGAAGCGTACGGTGAAGATCAACGGAACGAACCTGAATATCGTTGCCTGGACGCCTAAGTTGATCCTCTGCGATCTTCAGGCTTCCGGACCCAACGCCTCCGGACCCGTCACCGTGAGCTGTGATGCGTTTACAGATACGAAGCTGCTCAATGAATGGCTGGTCACGCTCGAGTATCTGAAGGTGGAATCACCCGATGCTTCCCTGGCCCGCCGTTTCGAATTGAATGTGCGGTTGCGCGGTGATGCCGACGGCTTCTTTCAGGAAGGTGAACATTCGTTGATCTCCTCTACGGATATCAATCTCAATAGTAGCGGCGTATTGAAGATGCCGGCCGGTACCTTCTCCACGCATACGGAAGCCGATGGGTGCGCCGATTATAAAGTGAACTGGGATAAGCTCCAGGATGTCTCCATCGGCCGCATAAAGCATAATTCCTATAACGTTGGAATAAGCGGTGAGGTCATTCATGTGTCGGATGGCTTCAAGGTCAGGCTGCGCTTTAATTCCGGGGATATCCTTAAATGTACCCGTATTGAAACGCCTTGCGGCAGCCCCACGAAAACCAATGTGGTCATGGAAGCGGTTACGCTGGCAGGCTATGAAGACCAGGAAATCCATTTTCAGTTCTCCGGTGTCGGACAGCATGCTGCGATCATTGCTGGTAATATGCCTGAACTGAAAAGAACCGGTATTGCTTCTGGATTGTATATGGACCATACCCAGGTGAACCCCGATCTCTATTATACGCGTATGAGCTGGAAGGTCGGGGAACCCAAATGGTAAACGATTTGAAACGAAGAAGCTGCCCTAGGGCAGCTTCTTTAAAAAATGATAGCCTCTTGCAATATAGCCCTGCCGGTAATAGAACCGGTGGGCTTTAAAATTTTCAACATAGGCATCCAGAACGGCAACCGTGCAGCCCTGTTCGGCAGCCTTCTTTTCTATGGCTTCACAAAGAATCTTGCCGATCCCGGCATTACGATAGGCCTCATCAACTACTACATTGTCCAGCTCAACATAGGGGCCGCTGAATAATTTGATATTGATCCAGTAGCCGGACATCCCAACGGCCTTGTCTTCATGCAGCACTACCAGCTGATGATAGCCCTTCGGAATCATCTGTTCCAGGTAGCCGCGATATTGTTCCGGCGTAAAGCTGTAGCCCAGTTGAAGAACCAGGTTATAGTACGGTAACATATCATCGGCGGTGGTAAGCCAGCGCAGGGTATAGGAGGTCATAATGCTGTTTTTCTGAGACCGCAAAAGTAAAGCAACACCTTTTTACTTCATCAGAAAGAGGGGTCAACTTTGTCGGCTATACTACTTAGTAACCTTAATTTCCCTGCCCCACACGGTTTTGCTCTTCCTGGCTGCTGCTGGTTTTACGGCGCTGGGCGGGTGCGGACTGGCCCTTGCTGAACCGGTAGGTAAACGTAAGTCCAACGCGGCGGTTATCCCATTGATTCAACACATAGGCATCGATGTTGCCAAACCGGATATCCACCTTGGCTTTCTGAATATAGAATGGATCGGTAATGTTCAGCTTCAGGCTGCCCTTGTTCTTTAGGATCTGCTTGCTGAACCCAAAAGATACCACGCCCATCGGCCGGATGATGAACAGGCCGGTCTCCTGGGCGGTACTGCGGTAGAACCCATTCACTTCAGCCGTCCAGGTTTTGGCAAACTTGAATTGCTGGCTGCTGTTCGCCATAAAGGTGGTCATGCTCACATCCAGCTGGGTATTATTTACAAAGCCGGTATACCGGTTATTGTTCACATTGAAGAATACGCTGGTCACCCACCATTTGGTCACGGCGGCATTATAGCTCATGGAGATACCCAGTACCCGGCGCGATGCTACATTCTCCTTGGTCTGATAAGTCACCTTGGTTTCATCGTTCTGCTTCAGGATGTCATTGAGGATGTCTGTGGTATACGTATAATTCAGCGTTGTGTTCAGCTTACTTTTATAGTTATGCGATAGCTCGATATTATGCGTGAACTGCGGATTCAGGTTCGGGTTGCCCTGGCGGTAGGTATATTGGTCCAGGAAGTACTGAAAGGGATTCATATCCTGGTAGTTCGGCCGCTCAATGCGTCGGCCGTAGGAAAGGCCGAATTGATTCTTCTCGTTCAGCGCATAGCTGATATAGGCCGTAGGGAACAATTGCGTGTAGTTTCTGCGGAAAGAGCTGTCCTTTTGTAAGGCATTCCCGAACTGGTTTCCTTTGGCGATCGTATTCTCTACCCGAAGCCCGGCCTGTAGACCCCATTTCTTGATCTGCCGGCTGTAGCTGGCATAGGCGGCATTGATGTTTTCCTTGTAGATAAAATGATTGGTGCGGGTATTATCGGTGAGCCAGCTGTCCGAATCTTTGTCGAAGCGGGTATACTGGGCATCATTGTCGGTTGATACATAACTGCTTTTAACACCGGCCTCCACCTTATCGTTATGCTTGAAGTTGCGTACATAGTCCGCTTTACCGCTGTATATGGAGATCGTTGAAGGCAGGTTGCCTCTCAGTAGGAAAGGATTGCCGGATAAAGCACCTCCTGCTTTGTAGTTATAGTTGTCCGAGGTCTGCTTGCTTTTGGAATCGTAGCGGATCAGGTCAAGGTCGGCGGTCAGCTCATGTCCGCTGCCGGCCAGTACCCTTCTGAAATTGATGTTACCGCCATAATTCTTCCACTGGTCTTTGTTCTCTGAGAATACGGTATTGAACGAATCGAGCTGCCGGGTGCCATTATAGATATCGGCTCTTCCGGTATTTTCCCAATGCCTCGGATTGTATATGCCATTCACGCCAAACCCGATCGTGGTCTTTTTGTTGAGGGAATAATCCAGCCCGATCCGCGCACTGTAATTATGGCTGCTGTTGAACTGGTCGGCCTGCTGGTCGAAGATGGCAGACACCTGCCCGCCCGTATTGCGGAAGGTACGCAGTAGGCTCTGGTCATTGAAATTAGTCCAGTAGGAATAACTGAGGTTGGTGAAGAAATTGATCTTGCCGTTCCGGTAATTGAAGTTGAAGCTATTGGGCGTCTTGGCATAACGACCCTGCACATACGAAAGGTTCAGGCTGCCGTTGAAGCCGCGCATCAGGCTCTTTTTGGTTCGTAGGTTAAGGATGCCGGAATTTCCGGAAGCATCGTATTTGGCAGAGGGCTGCGTCATGATCTCGATCTGGTCCAGCTGGCTCGCCGGCATGTTTCGTAACAGGTTCGCCAGGTCCGCTCCGCTCAGGTACGTTTGCTTCCCATCGATCAGTACAATGATACCCTGTTTGCCTTTCAGGCTGATATTGCCGTCACGGTCAACAGTAATGCCCGGCGATTTCTCCAGTACTTCCATGGCGGTAGACCCGGCATTGGTGGGAGAGGCATCAACATTCACCACCATCTTGTCGATCTTGTTTTCCACCAGGGGTCTTCTGGCCTGTACCACCACACCGCTCATGCTGCCGGTAGTAGGGGAAAGGCGAACGGAAGGAAGCTCTAGGGATTGGGTTGCGGTATAGGTAAAGGGAGCAGAATATAGG
>DATAHC010000481.1:0-5903 GCA_036263415.1 Flavisolibacter sp. | reverse complement strand
AATTGGCAGTTACCTTGGTTATAAGAAAGACTACTCCCGCCAGGATAAGGATACGTACTATCGTCAATTTTCACAAGGCAGCGACCTTTATTCCCTTTACAAATTAACTACGCTGGCTACTCCTTTTCAGGCCCGTTCGCCTGAACCGATACATCTGAATAAGATTGCCTTCGGGAAGTCTCCCTTCGGTACCATCTTAAAAATGGGGCGACCGCATTGCATTCTGACCGGAAGCCGTAGAAGTACCCTGGCACATAAAATCTACGTGTACAAAAGGAAGGTGTTCAACAACCTGGTATTGATCTATTGCCATTATATAGGCAAGAAGCTGTTCCTGGTACAGAGCTGCTACCCTACCATTACCTCCGATATTGAAAAAGAGCTGGTCCATCGCCTGGAAAAGAAATATCACTGCCTGGTGCCGGAAGAGGAAGCCATGGTATCGATCATAAACCCATGGAATGAGAAGATCATCATTCAGAAAGATTTTTACCTGAATCTCTTTTATATATCCAGTGATCCCTATATCCATTCCCTGATCCTGGCCGAGATGCGCAGCAAAGAATCCAGAAGCCAGAAAATAAAGGAAAATGTCATCAATTCCCTGGAGGCTTTTATCTGAATCCTATTCTTTGAGGAAGCTATTTTATTACCCGAAATTCCATTAATTTCACCATAAATAGTTGTTTAACTAACTAATTTTATGGAGAAGCGAATCATTAAGAAAGTAGCCGTTCTGGGAAGTGGTGTCATGGGTTCCCGGATCGCCTGCCATTTTGCAGGAACCGGCATTCAGGTCCTTTTGCTGGATATAGTACCGGCGGATGCCCGCGAATCGGAAAATAAAGCCCTGCGAAATAAGATCGTTACCGATTCGCTTCAGGCCGCTATTAAATCAAATCCCTCTCCCGTATACACCAAAGATGTGGTAAAACGGATCACCACTGGCAATTTCGATGATGATCTGAAAGGGATTGCCGATTGTGACTGGGTGATAGAAGTAGTCGTTGAACGACTGGACATCAAACAATCCTTATACGAAAAAGTAGAACAATACCGAAAACCCGGAACACTGATCACATCCAATACTTCAGGTATACCTATTCACCTGTTGAGCAAGGGAAGAAGTGAAGACTTCCGGAAGCATTTCTGCGGCACACACTTTTTTAATCCGCCCCGGTACCTGCGCTTACTGGAAATTATCCCTACGCCGGATACGGATCCCGGTGTAACCGATTTCCTGATGAACTATGGGGATCTTTTCCTCGGCAAAACAACCGTACTGGCAAAAGATACACCGGCTTTCATCGCCAACCGGATCGGCGTGTTCAGCATTATGTCCATCTTTCAGCTGGTTGACAAGCTGGGACTTACCATAGATGAAGTAGACCTGCTTACAGGGCCCCTGATCGGCCGGCCGAAATCGGCCACTTTCCGTACAGCCGATGTAGTAGGTATTGATACGCTGGTTAAAGTAGCGAAAGGCGTGTATGAGAATTGTCCTGCAGATGAGATGCGGGATCTTTTCCAGATCCCCGCCTGGCTTCAGAAAATGGTGGACAATAACTGGCTCGGAGATAAAACAGGTCAGGGTTTCTTTAAGAAAATGAAAGGAGCCAATGGTGAAAAGGAGATTTATACGCTTAACCTGAAAACCTTTGAATATGAGCCCAGGGTCAAATCCAGATTCGCCAGTGTAGATGCCGCCAAACCAATAGACGACCTGAAACAGCGCCTGAAGGTTTTATATGCTGCTCCCGATAAGGCCGGCGAATTTTACCGGCAGTTTCACCAATACCTGTTCTCGTATATATCGAACCGGATCCCTGAGATCAGTGATGCACCGTATCGTATTGACGACGCCATGAAAGCAGGCTTTGGATGGGAAATCGGCGCCTTTGAGAGCTGGGACACCTTAGGGGTAGCGAAAACAGTAACGCAACTCACTGCAGCAGGATTTACCGTAGCCCCTTGGGTTACCGAGATGCTGGAGAAAGGCCAGAAGAATTTTTACACGACCGCTTCCGGTCAGTCGCTCTCTTATGACCCCACATCGAAATCCTACCTCCCCGTAGCTGGCAGTAAAGACTTCATCATCCTCAGTAACTATCAGGATAAATTAGTCTGGAAGAACAGTAGTTGCCAGGTTTATGATATCGGAGAAGAAGTACTCGGCCTTCAGTGGAATACGAAAATGAACAGTATTGGCGGGGATGTACTGGCCGGCATCAATAAAGCTATAGAACTGGCCGAAAACAACTATAAAGGCCTGGTGATCGCCAATGAAGGACCAAACTTCAGCGCCGGAGCCAATGTCGGAATGATCTTTATGTTCGCCATTGAGCAGGAGTACGATGAGCTGGATTTTGCGATCCGCCAGTTTCAGAATAGCATGATGCGTTGCCGGTACTCCTCCGTGCCGGTGGTGGTAGCCCCCCATGGACTGGCTTTGGGAGGCGCGTGTGAAATGAGCCTCCACAGCGATAAAGTCTGCGCCGCAGCAGAAACCTATACCGGACTTGTAGAATTAGGCGTGGGACTGATACCCGGAGGCGGAGGCACCAAGGAGTTTGTACTCAGAGCTTCTGATGACATGCATGAAGATGAACCGGAGACCATTACCCTCAAAAACCGCTTCCTTACCATTGCCACAGCAAAAGTGGCTACCTCTGCGCAGGAGGCCTATAACCTGGGCATTTACCGGAAAGGACTGGATGAAGTGATCATGAATCAAAGCCGCCGGATCCTGGAAGCCCGGCGTTCTGTAGTGGAACTATCGGATAGCGGCTATGTAATGCCAACACGGCGCACGGATATCAGAGTGCTGGGCCGAGGCGGTCTTGGCGCTTTGTACGCCGGTGTACATGGCATGTGGCGTGCGAACTATGCTACCGACCATGATGTAACTGTAGCCCGGAAACTGGCCTACGTGATGTGCGGAGGAGATCTAAGTGAACAAACGCTGGTTACCGAGCAGTACCTCCTGGACCTGGAAAAAGAGGCCTTTTTATCGCTTTGCGGTGAAAAGAAAACACTGGAACGCATTCAAAGTGTTTTGAAAGGTGGTAAACCCCTCCGCAACTAATTGCTTACAGATCCTGTTTCAGGAGCCAGGCTCCATTTTGTTATACCTTGAGGCGTATGGGAGCAGCCGAATTACATACCGCAAGCAATAAGCTGACGATCGAATCGATCATAGTAGTGTATGGCCTTTCCGCCACCCCTGCTTTAGCCATGCAACTGGCCGAAGAGATCGAGACCCTGTGGAATGAACCCAACGCTACAATACTTCTGCAAGGCAGGACCTACCAGGTGGAATTCACCATCAAGGGACAGTACCGGCCAGACCTTCCGGAACTGGAGGTACTTCAGAATACCGACCCGCGCAACAACTATTTCCGGATCGAGGAATATGTGGAAGGGAATATCTCCTTTGTAGACGGATTGGGTTGCAATACGGGTTTTTTCAAACTGGAGAATCTCTATCCGGGTTCTACCACGGCAGCGCACGAATATGGACATACACTGGGACTGGATCATCCTGCTTACCTGGACATCCGGGGCCAAGGTGTTCCCGGGATCATGTATCCCAGAGGCACGCTGGTTGATGCTCCCTATCAATATGATCCAACAAAACCGGCAGGAGTTACGGGAGGCACGATGCATCCCATGCACCGGAGAGTAAGAGCGGAAGATATTGCCAGCCTACAGCTGCATCGGTTACCCTATCAATCGGGAAAGGCTATTGCCGGTGCTTTTACCAATATCTATCACTGGCCTCATCAGTAACCTTACTGGTTATGGTATTAACTGCTCTACGGCTTCATGGATCGTAGGATAGCTGAAGGAGAATCCCTGCCGCTCCAGTTTTTTGCTGCTGACTGTAGCACTCTTGAGCACTTCGACACTCATTTCACCGAGTCCTAATCTGAGCGCCAAGGCCGGCACCGGTATTCGCAGTGAAGGGCCCTTTTTTACCCTGGCCATAGCCGTTATCAGTTCCCTGTTGGAAACCGGATGCGGCGCTACAGCATTATAAACACCTTCCATGCTGTCGTCTTCGATGGCCCTGATGTAGATACGAACCAGATCCTCTATATGAATCCAGCTCACCACCTGATGCCCGCTTCCCAGAACAGCTGCCACTCCCATTCGCAATGGTTTATAGAATTCCTTGAAAGCACCACCTTCTGTACTCAATACAATACCGGTACGCAGAATAACCAGCCGTTTGCCCTGCTCCACTACCGGAGTTATGGATTGCTCCCACAGGGTGCAGGTCTTGCCGAGAAAATCAGGATACGCTTTATCCTGCTCGGTAAAAGGGTTTGGATTCGGCAGTACCGGATCAGGTCCATACCAACCAATAGCAGATGAACTGACAATAGCCTTTACCTTGTTCGGTACCACCGATAATGCTTTCACCAGCAGTCTGCCACTCTCCACACGGCTGTCTACAATTTCTTTTTTCCGCCTGTCGCTCCATCGTTTTTCTGCCACATTGGCCCCTGCCAGGTGAATGATATAATCTGCCTGTGAAAGCGCCTCTCTGTCCAGCTGCTGCTTTTCTATATTCCACTGAACATAGTGCACCCCGCCGGCATCGTCCCGATGTTCTCTGGACAAGATCATCACCCGGTGCTGCCTTTGAAGCAGCTCCCTGGTGAGCGCCTTTCCAATCATTCCCGTACCGCCCGTAATCAGTATTGTAGCCATAACAGCTTTATTCTATAACAAAGAAATAAAAAGATAGTTGGTATTGCCAAAAAGGGGTTTGGTATAATTCCATTGCATCCGCCATACCCAGCCCTTATCTTTAGTGAAAAATAAACCAGAACATGAGTGCTGTCCTCTCTTTAAGCGGCATCCGCAAATCATATGGTGCCATACAGGCCTTAAAAGGCGTTTCTTTCGATGTTCCGGAAGGCAGTGTATTTGGAATACTGGGTCCTAACGGAAGCGGTAAAACCACCCTCCTGAGTATCATCCTCGATGTATTAAAAGCAAACGATGGAAATTTTCTCTGGTTTGGACAGCCCGGCAGTCCGGAACAAAGAAAAAGAATCGGCTCCCTGCTGGAGACCCCCAATTTTTATCATTACCTCTCCGCCGTGGATAACCTGAAAGTAACCCAGAGCATCAGCGGAAGAGGCAACCCTGGCGATATTGAAAGCACGCTCAAAAAAGTGAATCTGTTCGAACGCCGTAAGAGTAAATTCAGCTCGTACAGCCTGGGTATGAAACAACGTCTCGCCATCGGAGCTGCCTTACTGGGCGCTCCGCGGGTGCTGGTGCTCGATGAGCCTACAAATGGACTGGACCCCGTTGGCATTGCGGAGATCAGGGACCTGATCGTTGAATTAAAGAATAACGGACATACCATTATTATGGCTAGCCATCTGCTGGACGAAGTTGAAAAAGTATGTACGCACGTAGCCATCTTAAAAACCGGTACGCTCATTACCACGGGCCCTGTTGAGGATGTGATGTCCGATGAAGACATTGTTGAGGTAGGCGCCGCCGACCTGGAGCTGCTGTCCCATGTACTGAGTCATTACAGTGATAATATCAGCTACAATGAGCAAAGCAAAACGTATCAGTTCAGTCTCCATAAAGGAACCGCCCGGCTGGAAGAGATCAACAGTTATTGCTTCAGCAAGGGTGTGATTCTGAACCATCTGCTGCTGAAGAAAAAACGCCTGGAAGCCCGCTTCTTCGAATTAACCAATAATTGATTTTTTATACAACTGTATTATGAATAATATCATTAGGACCGAATGGCTGAAACTATATAAGTACCGTGCCTTCTGGTGGATGACCATCATTGTCATGCTCTCTTATCCCGGCATTAACTATATGTTCTTTCATATTTATAAAGAACAACTCAATTCCCAGGGAATGGG
>DATAHC010000480.1:0-2449 GCA_036263415.1 Flavisolibacter sp. | reverse complement strand
CTTTCTTCCGTCTGGCCATCCAGCAACGCGCCTGCTTCATTCCGGGTATAAAGAATTCCCTCCAGCTCCATTTCATTGCCTGCCAGAGCTATTTCGGCCAGTATCTTCTTCCGGGCCCTGTTCAGGGTGGCAGGTGAAAATGGGCTCACCGGTTCTCCGGCGTGTCGCACCAGTCGCACGGGCGATTTATATGCAGAAATGGTTTTAACCAATGCCGGTCCCTTTTATTTTAATCTTCTCGAATTCGGTTTCGCCATGCAACTGATGCGAAAGGTTGATCATGATGGTTCGCACCTGTGCAAACTGCTCTTTTTCCAGCGCTTCTTCTCCCTGCCGTATCAGCGTGGCGGCGATCTGTGGCTTCGGATAACTGGAAGGAGGCACTGAGGCGTAATACAGGAAGAAATCGATAATATGGTGCCGTGCATTTGCGTAAACTCTCCGGCGCAGCAGATCCAGCGCATCGATCTTCGCCCTCAATATGGCAGTGCTTTTTGCCCTGAGAAACTGATTTTCATCCTTGATGGTCCGGTCAAAATCTTCCATCACCTTATCCCTGTCAAATTCCAGATAGGGAAGTGATTCCTCAATGAAGTTCTTATGATTGAAATATTCAGCCTGTAAGGAAATCAGCCGCTGGTCGTTACCCAGAGCATCGTATCGGGAGGAGAGGCGACGGCGCGCTTCGCTGATCTCATATTTTTCATCGGTGAGGTCGGTCTCCCGGAGTTTTTGAACTCTGCTTCTCAGCTTCTCCGTTTCCAGGATACATTCGCGGAGTTCCAGTTCCCAGCCGCTTTCTTCCTCATTGTTTTTCTGGTCATCCAGCTCACGTCGCATTTCATAGAGCAGGGTGTGAATCTCGTCTTTCAGTCGTGCGATGCTCACCTGTTTTTCGGATGGACTGAATACGTGCCGGAATTCCTGCTCGCTCATCGCCAGGTATACGGTTATGGTAAGGTCGCGGCTTTCGGACAGCTCCAGCCGGATCTCGATATCCGATCCCTTGGCCAGATCGGTTGCCAGGTCGGTTCCTTTTATTTCGATAACGCCGATCATCAGGTTACTGTGCGGACGGCTGTGCCGCGTACCCTCCAGAACATTGATTACGATCAGGTCATCGCTGCCTTTTTTAAGTGGACGGCTTATTTCTTTATACACCGTTTTTTTCAGGGGAAGGATATCGTTCCGTTCAAAGATGACCTGGAGTTTGGTACGGTTGTGCTCCGGGTCGTCTATTTCCAGGCAGATATCATTAGGCAAGGGTTGTCCGGCCACGTTGAACTTGCCCTGCATGATATGAATGGGAGGATGGTCTATTGCCAGGCTGTTGTTATGTTCATCAAAGAACCGTATCGTAAATTGGTTCAGGCTTGCCTTCTGAAGGGGAAGGAATTCAGAAATGCGCTTCTCTACTTTTCGCGAACCGGAATCGTATCCACCATCGGCTCTGGTGATCCGGTAATAAACCCCGGTAAAATCGCCGGATTCCGGAACGGCCATATACAGTTCCTCTTCCTCACTGCTCACCGTCTGGAAAACGGCCCGGATGGTCAGATCTCCTGAAAGAGCCTTTGCTTCCTTTTCCGTATCCGGTTGAAGGGTAGTGGCAGTGCTCATTTTTGAGCCGGCATAATAAGCGGCACCCACCGCTATGGCGGTTGTAGGATCCGAGTCAAATGCCAGCCGGATGCCTGTCTCTTTGGCAACCAGTTCCCGCACATAGGGTATATAGGTAGAGCCGCCTACCATGATCATGCAATTGATCTCTTCGGGCTGTAGTTGATTACGCCTCATAATGGCGCTGATCAGCTGAACGGTAGCTTGTATTTTTTCATGGATCAGTTGGTGAAAAGCTTCTCTTGTTATGGGTATCTGTAATTCATCCGTTTCGCCGGGCATAGCAAACTCGATCTCTGTCGTGGCCTGTCGTGATAATTCTTTTTTTGCTTCTTCTGCTTTATGAAGCAGCACGGCATACAGCTTTTCCAGGCTGCCCTGCCGGTTACGAAGTTCCGTCTCGATATCAGGATTACCAGTATGCCGGATCAGCTCGGGCAAAATCAGGTGTTCGATCAGCTGGGCATCAAAGTCCATTCCGCCCAGAAAATTATTTCCTTCATGATCGGCAACACGCAACTCACCGTTGCGGATGCTTACCAGCGCCACATCAAAGGTGCCGCCTCCCAGGTCATATACCAGCCAGTTGCCTTTTTCCGGTATTTCCTGCTTACTGTCATTGAAATAGGCCAGTGCGGCGGCAATCGGTTCCTGTAGCAGCAGCACTTCCTTAAAACCTGCTTCATAGCCGGCTTTTTTGGTGGCATTGGATTGTACCGTATCAAAAGATGCAGGTATGGTGATCACAATAGATTCCACGGACTCTCCATAAGGAAGGAAGCCTTTCAGTTCTTTCAGTACCAGTGCGGAAAGTTGTATGGGAGTAATG
>DATAHC010000479.1:0-6946 GCA_036263415.1 Flavisolibacter sp. | reverse complement strand
TATTTATCCAGTCTGTCCCGGAACAGGAACCTACATTTTAGGGACTCCCTTATTCGACCGGGTGACCATACATCTTGAAAATGGTAAGTCATTTACTTTCCTTGCGAAAAACAAAAAGAAGGATCAATTCTATGTTTCATCCACCAGCCTGAACGGTCAATCTTATAAAAAGCATTATTTGAATCATTCAGAGCTGATCAAAGGAGGTCAGTTTGAATTTAATTTATCCGGCAAACCCAACCTGAATAAAATCGACGACACCAATCTTCCAGAAACAAAAATCAGCGAGCAGTTGATCACTCCGGTACCTTTCTTTTCTGTCAGCAGCTTTAAATTCAAGGATCAGTTATCTGTCAGCATAGGT
Organism: Flavisolibacter sp.; assembly: GCA_036263415.1. GTDB lineage: Bacteria > Bacteroidota > Bacteroidia > Chitinophagales > Chitinophagaceae > Flavisolibacter. The sequence goes on along the minus strand of DATAHC010000479.1, from coordinate 6,582 downwards.
TCTCCGATTCCTGAAGCTACCTACTATTTTCAAATAAATAAAGGTCCTTACCAAATCTATCTGAAACCATTTGTTATAGATACAAGCTGCCTCATCAGCACCTATTCGGTTATCAATGGTATAAGCAGTTTTACAGTAAACCAGCAATTCTATAAAGTCCCGTCCGATAAAACTATTACCATACTGTCTAAGGTGCACCCCATGTATACGGCAGGAGGAGCTGACGCACTGATTGATGGAATCAAAGGGAACAGCAACTGGAAAGCAGGAGAGTGGCAAAGTTATTTTGACCAGGATTTTGAAGCAGTTATTGACCTCAAACAGGTTCGGGAACTCCATTATTTAGGTATTGACGTTTTACAGGATGTTAGTCCATGGATCGTTTTTCCCAAAGAAGTTCAATTTTTTTCCAGTGATGATGGTATTCACTACAGCTTAGCCGGACAGGTAAAAAACACTATTCCAGTGGAGCAAAAGGAAAGTCAGACGCAGGAGCTAGGTTTACCCATTTCTATCCGAACCCGGTATATTAAAGTGAAAGCGCTATCCGGCGGGCCTTTGCCCGAATGGCATGAAAGTAAAGGAAACCCTACACACTTGTTTATAGATGAGATTGTTATAAACTAGATGAGATTATATTCGATTCAATCCATATCTGTTAAAAGATTGAAATATCATTAATTCTAACAAACTATTGAAATTTCTATTTGTAATATTACGGTATTGATGTAATATTATATCCAGCCCGGATTTAACTGTGAATGAGGAATTCTAAGATTCCAAAAAACTATTAAAAAGCAAAACATGTTTAAACGTATTCTGAATCTTTTGTTAGGCTCTAAAAGTCCAAAGCCTGCCTATGCTTTGGTACCGAAACCGCAACAAAATCCAAAGATGCCGCAGAAGCGGTCTTCTAATTGATAATAAATGTAAGTCCCGCAGGTGCGGGACTTTTTATTTGGTCTTCTTTTTATTTACTTACTCTGATCAGGCGTTACTGCTTCTCCCTTTTTCTCCTTCTTTGTCTTTCTTTCTCCACGTTTCTCCCTGATTATCCCTGATTGCTACCCGACCTCAGGCAGTTGGCTAATTTTGCTAATGAACGGGAATCACTTTCCTTCATCAGATCTTTGACACTCTTAAAATTGAGAGAATGGATTTGTCATTTCATATGACATCTTATCATTAGCCTTGGTTATTGCAGTAGCTCTTATTGGCTAACAAGCACAAAAAAACCGCAATTCAAATTGCGGTCTTGTTTTTTTATTATTAATCAACTCAGGCGTTTCTATTGATGCAGTTCAAATCATCAAAAGCGATTTCCAGCCTTTTGATAAAAGATTCTTCTGCTTTCCGAAGCCATACACGAGGATCATAATACTTTTTGTTTGGTTTATCCTCACCCTCCGGATTACCCAGCTGGCCCTGTAAGAACCCTTCGTTCTTTTTATAAAAACCCAGTATGCCGTCCCAGAAGGCCCACTGCAGGTCGGTATCAAGATTCATCTTGATTGCACCGTAGCCAATGGCCTCGCGAATCTGATTCTGAGGAGAACCGCTGCCTCCATGGAATACGAAGTAAACAGGCTTTTCCCCGGTGTTGAATTGCTGTTGTATGTACTGCTGGCTGTTGTTCAGAATCTCCGGTCTTAATTCAACATTTCCGGGCTTATACACTCCGTGAACATTTCCAAACGCAGCAGCTACCGTAAAGAGGTTACTTACTTTACGCAACTCTTCATAGGCGTATGCCACTTCTTTAGGTTGCGTATAGAGCTTATCATTCTCAACACCGCTGTTATCTACGCCATCTTCCTCACCACCGGTAACGCCCAGCTCAATTTCAATGCTCATACCCAGGGGGGCCATACGCTTAAAAAACTGAACAGAAGTCTCAATATTTTCTTCAATAGGCTCTTCCGACAAATCCAGCATGTGCGAGCTGAATAAGGGCTGTTTCTTTTCTTTATAGTATTGTTCGCCGGCGTCGATCAGTCCGCTGATCCAGGGAAGCCATTTTTGCGAAGCATGATCTGTATGTAACACTACCGGAACTCCATAGTATTTGGCCACATTATGGATGTGCAAAGCACCTGAAATTGCTCCTGAAATATTACCCTGCAACTGGTCATTCGGCATACCTTTACCGGCAATGAATTGGGCACCGCCGTTAGAGAATTGAATAATAACAGGCGAATTGACCTTAGCAGCCGTTTCCAGCGTAGCATTGATGGTATTCGTACCAGTGGTATTCACAGCCGGCAATGCAAATGAATTGTCTTTAGCGTCTTTGTAAAGTGCTTCTAATTCTTCGCCAAAAAGCACTCCGGGTTTGTATTTTTTCATGTAATCTACTTTCGGGGGTTTTTAATGAATGGTACCCAAAAGCAAGCAATTGTGGCCTGCTAAGATAAAGGAACCGATTCAAAATCGTGCAAGGTCTTCTTCAGGAACCCTTAATCCGTTATTTTTCCCAGATTTCTTTGTATTCTGGAAAGATGCGGTTTCAATACAATCCGAAGCGTCTGCTTGACCAGCGCGCCCATTGTCCGGCATCGATCGAACTGGTTTGTATTGAAATAATTACCAAGTTCCTCTTTGAGCTGAAGCTGCTTATCCGGAGTTGAAATCTTGTCATGGGTCATTATATTGAAGAGGTCCATTATCCGATAGCGCGAAGCTGCCATTCGGTAAGCGATCAGTGTACGCTCTTCTGCCTGATATTGTTCTATTGAATCCTTATTCAGGAGTTGCAGGCTCAACGCCACCAGAGAATGGTTTTCTTTGAAAAATTGCGGGAAGTACAGATTTTTTCGCCCTTCATAGCTTTGCTGATCGAAGTCAATGGCCCTGATGCGGTATTGATAATCCTCTATATCAGGCGTAACATTTACCACAAAGTTATAGCTGCGCATATCACCCAAAAGACGTACAAAACAGCGTTCGTTGAACTTTACGAATTCCTTGGCAAGCCTGATCTTATTTGTTTCAGGCCGGTCCATATAGTCTTCTATAAAAACATCTCCCGGCAAACCAGGAATATGTTCTTCTACCAAAGTATCCTTTCCGGTAAGAAATGTCATACGATTCGGCGATAACAAATGTTCCAGCTCCAATCCATATACTCTTGAAGCATCTTCCTTTTTGATATAATAATGATCATAATTATCATTATACCGGTTTACAATCCTGATACGGAAAGGATTAGAATTACCGAAGGTGCAATAATCGATGCGGGCTACATCCAAATGCTTGGTAAATGTATAATCGCCCTCGGTTTTCAGTAGTGCGTAAAGATTGATCAGCCCCTCCTTAATCTGATTCCACTCTTTCATGTCGTAAAGTGCCTTTTCCCAAAGGGAATCCTTTCCCTTTTTATCTTTTAGCGGAAGCGAATAGGTAATATTGAGCAGATCATTATAGGATAGGGGAAGAGCTGTTTCACGCCCATGTATTTTTAAATAATGGCGAAGGTTTTTATTCACCGGAAAGAAGGCCTTTTTGCGCGAAGGCTGTCCAGGTTCCTGCATTCGCTAAAATACAGATAATGCATTTATTTCTCTGGCAAGCTGTGAAAGATAGGCTGGAGCCTTTAACAGCCTGCTGCCGTACCAACTGAATATCTCCCCATCCACCAGTATTACATTAAGATGAGGATAGCGGTGCCTAATTTCTTCTTTATGTTTCTGACTAAAAGGGAATGGTTCTGAAGACAAAAGCAAAAGGGAACAATCCATCTGCTTCAATTCTTCGAGGCATATCTCCGGATAGCGTTCCCTTGCTCCAAAAACATTTTGAAGTCCTGCCTGCTTCAACTGTTCATGAATGAAGGTATCCCCACCAACTGTCATATAAGGATCTTTCCAGATCAGGTAGCAAACTTTAGTTCCGGCTTTAGGAACCGGTATTATTTTTTCGTAGCATTCTGAAATTTCTTTTGACAGTTTTATAGCCTCAGCTGCTTTACCGGTTATGGTTCCTATTGTCATAATCATATTCAGCGCATCGGCTATGGTATTCACATCACTGATGTAAACCGGAAACTCCTGGCTTAACGTTTCGATCTGATCTTTACTGTTCTCTTCCTTATTTGCAATGATAAGGTCTGGCTGCAGTTTCCTGATCAGCTCCAGATTCAATTGCTTGGTGCCACCGACCCGCTGCTTCCTACGAAACCAGTGGTCCGGATGGACACAGAATTTTGTAATACCCAATACTTCCTGGTCAAGACCGAGATCAGACAACAATTCTGTCTGTGAGGGCACCACTGATATAATACGCTGAGGGATAAAAGGAAGGTTTATTGTTCGGCCCAACTGATCGGTAAATAGCATGCAGCAAAGTAACAGAAAGTACGGGAGGATAGGCTTCAGACAGGCCCAGATTCATACGCTATCACCCCCCCTGCATTGGCCTTGTGCAGGGCAAATGCAGGAGGAAAGGAATGTTCCTTCCATGTTTTCATTGGATTGGAAGATAGTGATAGGTTAACAGTCTTCTTTGTCGAACGGTAATCAAAGGACTGGACGGTTCTTCAGGATGATGGATTCGAAAACGGGCTTTCTAAGGATTGGATTGTATTTGGTTTTCAAAGGATTTTCCTATAAAGGAGAAGTTGATTGATATTGGATGGTAACCGTGGTCTTTCGTCAGGATTTTGGATTAAGAACTTTCTGGACGGTTTGGTTTTGGATACTGGACGATTCGGTTTTTCAGGATTTGGATTGATTATTTCTATCAATCAACTTCTGGTACAAATGTAGAACTGAATAGCAGTCTGTACAATGGCAGTATTGCTCTATTTCATGCCTATGGTATTTACTGCCGGAGTTGTAAATTAACGGTAAGCCCTATCGCAAACAGACCAAGTCATGTTTCGGGAATTTACGAACGCAGAAAACCGCACTACTTGAAATTTTACGATTCTGAGCTTAATTGGTTCTGGTGTTTGACTATTTCACTACGCCTTTCAGCCTTTGACACCCGACATATCATTAAATTTTAAATTAGTGGAACTACGAAAAAAGCTCCGAGTGGAGCTTTTATTCTTGCGTTTTTTTGCGGTAAGGTTAATTACTTATTCCTGTTTTGAAGTAATAACTTTCTTCATCAGGCAAGCGCCTGAATGACGTCATATTTGGTAATAATATGGAAGTTTCCCCCTTCATCCTTGGCTAACACAGCGCCATTTTCCTTATTGATCAGCGTACTTAATTTTTCAATTTTTGTATCATAGGCTACCAGTGGAAACGATTTTTCCATCACCTTTTCCACTTTTTCGGTTTTGATCTCAGGATTACTGAATACTTTCTGGAAAAGGCCGCTTTCGCTGATTGATCCTATGTGGTCACCACCGGGTTTTACAACTGGAATATGTTCAATATCATATTTTTTCATCAGTTCAACGGCATCAGCAACTGATTGCGTGGGTTCGATCGTGATCAGGCGCTGCTTCCCCCTTGATTGCACTACATCCCGGAAGGTTTTTACGTCAAAGAAGCCTCTTTCTGCCATCCATTGATCATTGTACACTTTACCTACATAGCGGCTGCCGTGATCGTGTAATATGGCAACCACCACATCGCCCTTTTTCAACTTGTCTTTCAATTGTAATAAACCCGTGATGCAGCTGCCCGCACTATACCCGCAGAACAAGCCTTCCTCTTTAGCCAGGCGACGTGTCATAACTGCACCATCCTTATCGGTTACCTGCTCGAAATGGTCAATGACTTTCATATCATAATTCTCCGGTACAAAATCCTCTCCGAAGCCTTCTGATATATAGGGATGGACCTCGTTCATATCGATCTCTCCCGTATTAAAGTATTTGGTAAGCAGCGAGCCATAAACATCTATTGCCCATATCTGAATATTCGGGTTCTTTTCTTTTAAAAATTGGGCCGTACCGGTAACAGTACCGCCCGTTCCGGCCGTAACCACCAGATGTGTAATCTTACCCTCTGTCTGCTTCCATATTTCCGGGCCTGTACTTTCATAGTGTGCCTGCCGGTTCGCCAGGTTATCATATTGATTACACAGATAGGAGTTAGGGATTTCGCGCGCCAGCCGGGCAGCCGTCTGGTAGTAGCTTCTAGGATCTTCAGGTTCCACATTGGTAGGGCAAATGATCACTTCAGCACCCAGCGCTCTTAGGATATCAGACTTTTCCTTGGATTGCTTATCGGTAGTTGCAAATATGCATTTGTATCCTTTCACCACTGCAGCAAGTGCCAGTCCCATTCCGGTATTTCCAGAGGTACATTCGATGATCGTTCCGCCAGGCTTGAGTTTCCCTTCCGCTTCAGCCACTTCCACCATTTTTAAGGCCATACGATCTTTAATGCTGTTGCCCGGGTTGAAATATTCCACTTTGGCATAGACATCACAAGGAAGGTCCTTCGTGATTTTATTCAAACGCACCAGCGGTGTATTTCCAATCGTTTCCAGTATATTATTTTTAACGTCCATCATATAGTATTGAAGGGCAAATGTAGGGAGAATCAATTCATGGTAACAGAACCCGCACGAACGAAATGCCTTGATTAGGCCAGGCTGGTTTTTTTGCGAACAACCAGTTGAAGT
>DATAHC010000478.1:0-6010 GCA_036263415.1 Flavisolibacter sp. | reverse complement strand
ACCGCTGCTCTACTTCGCGATGTGGGTTGCAAATATACATGCCTGTATCTTTCCTGCCAAACAATTTTTAATGCAGTAGTTTTGCCGGTCATAATTTAACAAACCGTGAAGTCTGGCTTCGTCAACATATTCGGAAAACCTAATGCGGGAAAAAGTACCCTGCTTAATGCGCTGATGGGCGAGAAGCTGGCTATTGTATCGCCTAAGGTTCAGACGACGCGGCACCGCATTAAGGGGATTGTGACCACCGATCAGTACCAGATCATTTTTTCCGATACCCCGGGCATTATCGACCCGAAGTACAAGCTGCACGAAAAAATGATGAAGGCGGTCAAGAGTGCCCTGGAAGATGCCGACCTCGCTTTATTACTGGTCGATATTAAAGATAACTGGCAGGAAGTGGATGCGCTGTTTCAGTCCCTTAAGCTGAAAGCCACCGGTCTGGTTGTGATCAATAAGATCGATGGGGCAGACCCGGCAAAGGTTACGGAAGCGATGGCGTATTTCAGCAGTAAACGCTACTGTAGGGAGACGGTGGCCATTGCTGCGTTGGCGGGTACACATGTTCCTGCGTTGCTGGAAAAGATCGTAAGCCTGCTGCCGGAAGGAGAGCCTTTTTACGCGGAAGATGAAATCTCCGACCTCCCTACCAAATTCTTCGTGGCGGAGATCGTACGGGAAAAATTATATGCGCTCTTCGAAGATGAGATCCCGTATCATGCTACCGTCATTGTCAATGAGTTCAAGCAAAAATCATCGCTGATCAAGATCCGGGCTGAGATCATTGTGCAGCGGGAATCACAAAAAGCGATCATAATTGGGCAGGGTGGTAAAATGATCCGGCAGATCGGTACGCTGGCGCGGGTGGAGATAGAAAAGTTTCTCGACCAGAAGATCTTTCTGGAGCTGTTCGTAAAAGTTCGACCCAAATGGCGGGAGAATGAATTGTTTTTAAAAGAGTACGGATATTAATAGTATAAAGTTCAAATAAATTGGGATGGCATTTACAGTAGCAATCGTCGGAAGACCGAATGTAGGAAAGAGCACGTTTTTCAATCGTATGCTGGAGCAGCGGAAAGCGATTGTGGAAGATATACCGGGCGTTACGCGCGATCGCCAGTATGGAGTAGCGGAATGGAATGGAAAAAGCTTTTACGTGATCGATACAGGTGGTTTCGTTCCGGATAGCCAGGATGTTTTTGAACGCGAGATCAGGAAGCAGGTGCAGGTTGCCGTTAATGAAGCCAGCGTCATCCTGTTTGTGGTGGATGCGGCTACGGGTATTACGGACCTGGATGATTCCATGGCCGATATCCTGAGAAGGACCACCAAGCCGGTGATCCTGGTCGTAAACAAAGTTGATAATCACGAACGCCTGATGGAGGCCTCGGAATTTTATAGCCTGGGTATTGAAAAGATCTTTTTCATATCCTCCATGAGCGGTAGCGGTACGGGCGATTTGCTGGATGCCGTTACAGAGCTTATGAAAGACGATAGCGTATCTGATGAAGAGGAGGGCCTTCCCAAATTTGCGATTATCGGTCAGCCCAATGTTGGTAAATCATCTTTATTGAATGCATTGATCGGAGAGGAAAGAACCATCGTGAGTGATATTGCCGGAACAACCAGGGACACCATCCATACCCGGTACCAGATGTTCCAGAAAGATTTTATCCTGATCGATACGGCAGGTATCCGGCGGAAGGCTAAGGTTCACGAGGACCTCGAGTTCTATTCCGTGATCAGGGCCATCAAGGCGCTGGATGAGGCGGATGTCTGCCTGCTGCTGCTCGATGCAGAAAAAGGTATCGCGGCGCAGGACCTCACCATTTTCAGCCTCGCGGCTAAAAAAGGAAAAGGGATCGTCGTATTGGTCAATAAATGGGACCTGGTGGAAAAGGAAACCAATACCGCTAAAGAATACGAGAAGGTGCTGAAGCAGCGGATGGCGCCTTTTAATGACGTACCTATTCTTTTTATATCGGCAAAAGAGAAAACCCGCATCTTCCGGTCTATCGAAGCCGGACTGCAGGTATACGAGAACCGGAAAAGGAAGATCGCAACCAATCAATTGAACGACATATTATTAAAGGCTATTGAAGCCTACCACCCGCCGGTGGTTAGGGGTAATACCATCAAGATCAAATATGTTACCCAATTGCCGACGGTAGTGCCGTCTTTTGCGTTTTTCTGCAATTATCCCGACGAGATCAAAACGCCTTATAAGAATTATCTGGAGAATAAAGTGCGGGAACATTTTGATTTCACAGGGGTGCCTATCCGTATATTTTTCCGGAAGAAATAAGATGTTAACAAATTCTAAACCTAAAATTTGGAAATTACAGGGCAGCGGCTACCTTTGCGCCCATTAGTTAACTAAAACTCAAAAAAGTACAATGAAAAAATTTTTAGTAATGTTTGCCATTGCAGGTGCACTGGTAGCTTGCAACAACGACGGTGAAACAAAAACTACAACTGATTCTACTACTACAACTACAGATTCTACTTCTTCTATGATGAGTACTCCGGCTACAACCGATACGACTTCTCATATGACTACAGATTCTATGCATACGACTACAGATTCTATGCATACTTCTACAAGCAAAGACAGCACTAAGAAATAAGCTTGTAATAAATTGTTGAAAGCCCTCTGCCTGCAGAGGGCTTTTTTTATGCGGTCAGGCGGGCTAAAATCTTCGATACGGTGTCTCTTAATTCCGTAAAAGCTGCTGCCTGCTGATTAATAAATACATTATCATCCAGCCGTCCTACCACCTGCTCCATTTCTTCATCGGTATCATACAGCATTTTCCGGAAGGTGTTCTGATAGTCTTTTGCCCGGGAACTGTTTATGTGCTTCACCATCCATTCCATGGTAGCCACCGTTTCCTGCAGTAATTCGGTAAGGTATTCCGGTGTAAGCGCCTCCTTATGGCTGTTCCGGAGTTCAAACAGGGAGGCCAGTGCATGCTGTAATTTCTGATCGGGATAAGCCTTTCCGTTTTGCTCATAAAAATGATGCACCTCATTCCAGGTTTGCATCGAACCTTCCTTTACCTGTTGCAACAGGTTTTGTAAGGCGATCTCCGGCATGAGTTGCCCGCCTACATTCACCCAGGGCAGCCGTTCTATAGTTTCAGGCAGCAGGTTCCGGAGCTGTTCACAGGAAGATATTTCGTGTTGTTGCATATAGCTGATCAGCTGCGTACCGGCATAGTACGAGATCAGCCTTTTATAGATCTGGTAGGCTTCTCCAACCTTGGTCAGTACCACCGGCCTCTGGCTGTTTTCCATGCCTGTAGCGGTAATGGTAAGCTTTTTCAGCGGAGTCTGCGGATCGTTCAGCAAACGTTCTCCGGTATCCGCCAGCTCGTTTTCTGTGAGGCGGTGAGCCAGGGAAGGGTCGTGTGCCAGTGCAATACTCTTTCTCAGAATGTGGAGGGCGGAGAATACTTCATTGATGGAATCGGGTGCCAGGTAGTCGTATTCAATGAATTGTACCTTCTCGGTTCGCTTGTCCCGCTCCTGCAGTTTGGCTGAGTTACGGGCCAATGCATAAAGGTTGTACTGAAACCAGTAAGCGGGCATGATCACCAGCTCATTCCTGGAAAGATCCTGGCTCACCAGGCTGAAAGGAAGGGCAATATCCAGTTCATAGGGATAGTCTCCCTTGGCAATCAGCGTAAAGCTGGCAAACCGCGAATTGTGCTTCAGGCTCACGCAAAGGCCTGGCCAGAATCCTCTGGCGCTTTTCATTTCTCCATCGGCCGCCCGGCTGTTATGGTTGGAGCCGATCGTGGCTCCGGCAGCAATATTACTCTGCCCCATTACCAGCGCGGCACACAAAAAGGAATTGTTATGGTGCTGCTCATGGGCCGGGAAGATCAGGGAGTTTAATACCTCGCAACAGGAGATCGTCGAATTATTCCCGAGGTAGGAATTGATCAGGCGCGCGCCGTATTTCAGCTGGGAGTGGGACGCCATGAAAAAACGAACGGCTTTCACGCCGTAGAAAATACGGCATCCCAGCCCAATGATGCCATTGACCAGTTCACAGCCTTCACCGATCTGTGACGGGGCCTCCGCCGATGAGTTGATGGTCAGGTTCTTCAGCTTGTTCGCTCCCTTGATGTAGGCATCCGGACCTACCCATACATCCTTGATGATGCTGGTGTTCTTGATCACACAGCGGTCGCCGATCTTTCCATAATAGCCTCTCAGCTTGTCAAACTTCTTCTCGGTGAACTCTTTGAATTTGTCCAGCAGCAAGGTATCATTCCGGTACTTCGACCACAGGTAGGCATCGCCGGGCAGCATATCGTTGAAAGGCAGGATCTTCCGGCCGCCGTTCTCATTGCACACTTCCACCCATACCCGGACGGATTCGTCTTCACCTTCCTTGATGATGCCGTTGCCGAACTTGGAATGGTCGGTCGTATGCAATTCATTCACATTGGCGATCATCACTTCATTGCCTACTATGTAATGCGATATGTAATTAACATTATTGATCACCACATTGTCCCCGAAATCGCAACTCAGGATCGTGCTGTTATACAGGCCTACGGGCATGCACACATTGTGGTATTGAAGCGATACGGCTTCCAGCTTACCGATGCGCACCAGTCCGTAAAATTTACAGTTCTTCACCAGCTCCGGACTGAAATCGTCCGAAACCTGGATCTTGTTCCAGTCGTCCGAGGTATTGTTGTTGCGCACCAGAACCTCTATCTCGTACGCGGTCAGGTTGCGGTAATTGATGCCGCTTCGGTTCTGAATATTGCGCAGATGGTATTCATCTTTCCCTTCCGGCAGGTAGGCAGGTTCTATAAAGCCATAGCCAATGGAGGAGAGTGGCCTTTTGATTATATTATTCATGTGCCCTGAATGATCATTTATGTAGTAAGTAATGCCGGAAAGCCGTTTCGCCCGGTTATTCTACCGTTACGGATTTGGCCAGGTTCCGGGGCTTGTCCACATCCAGTCCTTTAACGATACCGATATGGTAGGCCAGCAGCTGAAGGGGTACTACGCTGATCATGGGGGCTACGATCTCATCGGCCTCCGGTACCATGATCACATCGTCGGCCAGGCCGGCGCTATGCTCGTCTCCTTCGTTGATCACGGCGATCACTTTCCCTTTCCGCGCCTTGATCTCCTGCATATTGCTCAACACTTTCTCATGGTAGGAATCACGTGTGGCAATGAATACGACGGGCAGGTGCTCATCTACCAGGGCTATCGGGCCATGTTTCATTTCGGCCGCAGGGTAGCCTTCAGCATGGATATAGGAGATCTCTTTCAGTTTCAGGGCGCCTTCCAGGGCAACCGGGAAATTATACCCTCTTCCCAGGTAAAGGCAATCCGAGGCTCCGGCATACTTTTCACCCAGCAGTTTGGTATGGGCATCGGTTTGCAGCACGGTAGCTACCTTGTCCGGTATGCTGTCCAGCTCTTTCAGGAGCTTCATATAACGGTCATGCTCCAGCGTGCCTTTCATGTAGCCGATCTTAAGCGCCATCATGGTCAGCACGGCCAGCTGGGCGGTAAAGGCCTTGGTGGAGGCTACGCCGATCTCCGGACCGGCATGCGTATAGGCGCCGGCATCGGAAACGCGGGCTATCGAAGAGCCTACCACATTCACTACACCCAATATAATCGCACCTTTGGCTTTTGCATTTTCAATGGCCACCAGCGTATCGGCGGTTTCGCCGCTCTGGGAAATGGCGATGATCACGTCTCCTTTATTGATCACCGGGTTCCGGTAGCGGAACTCAGAGGCATATTCCACCTCCACATTGATCCGGCACAGCTCTTCGAATATATATTCGGCTACCAGGCCGGCATGCCAGCTGGTACCGCATGCCACCATAATAATGCGGTTGGCATTCATGATCTGGTCGGCATATTTCTGTATGCCGCTCATGGTAATGGTCCCGGCTTCCGCGTCGAGGCGGCCCCGCAGGCAATCCCTGATCGTTTGCGGCTGCTCAAAGATCTCCTTCAG
>DATAHC010000477.1:0-4578 GCA_036263415.1 Flavisolibacter sp. | reverse complement strand
CTCCTCCCCTGTTTCTTCATCCACAGGAAACGAAGAGGTACCGTCATCATTTACCTGTACAAATGCCTGATCTGTATTCTTTAAAGGAGCGTCCTGCTCCTGTAAATTTTGATTATTCTTATCCATATAGTACTCTTAAATTATTTTTCTGCATCTGGCTTCACTTCATCATCTGATCCAAGATTACCTCCCAACGCTCCGTGCGCCATTTCCCCTTCCTGCTGGTCGATGGAGCTGATATCACTACTTACCTGCTGGTCATTTCCGTCTTCCTGTTGATCTATAAAATTTGTACGACCTATTCCACCTTGCTTAGGTACTGTTGAACCCTTGTCGCGATCCATAGTTTTTTTTTATAATAATGAAAGAATTATGCCAGTACTTCCTTAATTCCGGTTCATTTTGATGCTTTTGTCGTAATAATCCGGGTTTTTCTTCCGGACCCATTTAATGAATTTTGTCATCTCTTCATGTTCCCTGAGCCTTGTAATCGTATGATAATACCGCTTCAATTCCATTTCCGTGAACAAGGCGTGGATCTTATCATGGCAAATTTTATGAAGGAGTATGGTGGGAGTACCTTTTCCTCCCTTACTCAGTGGAAGGAGATGATGCCTGTTGCAGGGCTCAGCCAATTCTCTTCCGCATAAAGGGCAAATAGCACCTGCATCCATACTGTGTTTACAAACCGGTTAAAATGAATTTTAAAAGTAATGCGTCACTATTTATGTTGACTGCTATCCAATCTTATTCTCATTATGTCCGTACCCCACATATTGGTTCCTGCGTAAGGACTCTTTCCATTGACCCCGATCACCGGCGCGGCGGTTCCTATGCTACCTATACTGGTACCAGTGCCAACGGTTCCGCTTCCGGTGGTAGTTCCCAGGCTGGTGGCACTTGTTGTTCTGAAAAAGATATGACCATTCGAATACCCATACGTTCCTTTCGGAACACCTACAATGCCCGATCTACCTATATTAACCGGTATCCCATTGGCTCTTGCATTTAATGCCCTTATTGTAGGATCTGCTATAGGGAGATCAGTAGTAACTGCCGCATTACTGAATGCCTGGTGCGATCCTGAATTCAAAAGTGTTTGTGTCGAGTCCAGTTTCACTGATCTGTCTTTATTTTCTTTCTGTGGTGGTTTCTTTTCTATAGAATGCGTACCTGTTTTCGCCTTCTTACGTGTTTGTGCCATTACCATACTGACTGAACCAAGCAGCATGAACATCATCAAGAATCCTCTTTTCATACAACATCGTTTCAGAAAATAATACAAATGCGCTGCCACTTTTGTTTGAACCTGCTTCTTTCTGATGGCATTATCATTGCTCTATAGTATGAAAAACATGGATTTAAATAAGTATGACGTAACTCCACAGGGTGAAAGCGAAAATCAGGGAAATTCGGACAAGGATCGTCAGGATCAGAAAGTCGATGCACTGCCTTCCCGTGATGAGAAATCACCCACTTCATCAGATTCAGCTATACCGGTATCTCATCTGGCCGGCCTGCACGATCTGGGTGCCTCAGGTGTGATGGACAATTCGAATAGAGAAGAAAAATGAAGAAACAGTGTATCGTTCATCCGAAATTCTAGCGAGTGCTGATTAAAGGTGTATCGTTATTGTTATAAAGCGATCCATCGGCAGCAGTCATACTTCTTACTATGGCAAAGATCACATAGCCCATGCAGGCTCCAAGTGTATTGAGTAAAATATCATCCACGTCTGCACTCCTGAAGCGCGTAGCTAATTGCAACAACTCAATTCCTGCTGAAGCCATAAAACTTATTACGATAACATTCAGTGGCTTCCTTCCGAGCTTATAAAGTAAAGGCAGGTATATACCAAGTGGTAACAGCATGACCAGGTTCCCTAAAACCTGCTTATCGGAAAACTTATAGATTTTAAACACCTGTAACAGGGTTAGATTTACATGATCTCTATGTTGAATGCGGAGTTGCATCTTACTCCACCAGTCTTGTGCAGATACTTCCCTGAATAGTATAAAATAGCCGGTTAGCGTCAGCACCATGAAAACATAAATAAAGAAGCTGGACTGCAGAAACATTTGGATTAAGTTCCGCTGTTTCCGGTAAACGGTTTCGACGATAAACCAGGTAAATAAAAGGATGAGTGTCAGGGCCAGGAAATAAAGCCTGTTGATACCTACATGAGCATAAGGCGTGGACCTCTGATTGAAGAACCAAAAGGCAACTAAACATACAGGTAGCAAAACCAATACTTTTCGGGCGAGAAGGTGCATAAGAACCGGCTTATCCAGAAAATTACATTATTTCTGAAGATTTACAAAAGCCGGTTCATGCATACACGATCATTCATTCCTGTTCAGGGATTTCCCATGGTACCTGAGTGGTCAGACCGGTCGCTTTCCTTTTGCGATGGCTGCGCCGACTGGTCCCTTCCGCTGTTATCCAGCCCTGTGCCTGACCGTCCATAATCGGCTACAGATGCTCCCGGATCGTTGAGCGTAGGGTTTTTGGTCAGATCCTGTTCACCGGAATTTCCCTGTAAGGGTTGCTGGTCGTTATTTTTAGTATTCATATCAGGTTGTTTCCAGTATACTGCTTAAAAACAATGCCAATGAAGGAATGATTAGCGAGCCTGTATTATACACGCTATCTCTACGGCAGGTATCAACGTATTATTTACGTATGATTCACTAATCCTCCATCAACCTTTCATTATATAGAAGAAGCATTCAACATTCATAAGGTCAATGTAAAAAGCCCCTCGAATAAGGAGCTTCACTAATTAGAATATAGTATGACCGATTAATAACGTCTGTCGCCGGAACGGGAATAGCGTTCATTCCAACGGTAGTTCAACATTCGGATCTGTTCCTTCCTTTCCTGTTCCAACCGCCTAACTTCGCGTCTCTTTTCACCATTTCGTAAATACCGGTCCCGCTGCACGGCTGCAATGCGAAAATCGAAATCCCTGTTGATCTGACGGATCCGTTCTTCACGATCGCGGTAATCATTCCGGTTATTATCGTAACGCCGGTCATTATAAACCCGGCTATCATCCTGGCGGCCAAGTATTACATCCCGACTGTCATTACGGGAAGGATAGGAATTACCATATTGAGCAAATCCCACCTGGGCAAGCCCCAGAATCATCAGAAGCGATAAGATTCTTTTCATAGTTACAAGTTTTAAGTACAGATAAGAATCGTTATGCTTCAGGTTGTTTACTTTCGAAACGTTAAAAACCGAAACCGGACTTGCAAGAGTTTCAGCAATGCTGGCCCAGCAACCAGTATAAAACCACGAATACCAGGATGGTTCCGAAACATCCTCCACCTAATTTTTTAGCGCCGTATCCGGCAATGATTGCTCTTAACCAATTGGGCATGATAATAAATTTACCGATGCCCATAAAAATATTATGCCATTACATTTTATTTCCGGGAAGGTATTTATATAAAAAGGCCTGATCGTTGATCAGGCCTTCCAGTATTATACTGACTGTGGTTGCTCTACTTCATTTCGAAAAACAACTACCCCGTCAAATACATCCACCAGCACCGGATGCGATTTATCAATGGATCCTGCCAGGATCTTTTTACTGAGTGCATTCACGATCTCCTTCTGGATCAGCCTTTTTAATGGTCTGGCTCCGAACTGCGGATCAAATCCATTCTCTGCGAGGTAGTCCATCAGGTAATCTGAAAACTGCAGATGGATATCATTCTGGGCTACCAGCCGCTTCAGATTTTCCAGCTGGATCCGTATGATCCCTCTGATCTCACTTCTCATGAGAGGCTGAAAGAGAATGATCTCATCTACCCGGTTCAGGAACTCCGGACGAATGGTTTCCCTCAAACGTACCATCACCTCCTGGCGCGTGCGCTCCACTACAGCTTCTTTATTCTTTTCTGTTACATCGGCAAAGTTTTCCTGAATAATATCACTACCCATATTCGATGTCATGATAATGATCGTATTCTTGAAATTCACCACCCTTCCCTTGTTATCCGTAAGCCGTCCGTCATCCAGCACCTGCAGCATGATATTCCACACATCCGGATGCGCTTTTTCTATTTCGTCCAGCAGCACCACCTGGTAGGGTTTTCTTCTCACGGCCTCAGTCAACTGTCCTCCCTCATCATATCCCACATAGCCCGGAGGCGCTCCAACCAGTCTGGATACAGCATGCTTCTCCTGGTATTCGCTCATATCGATCCGGGTCATCATACTTTCATCATCAAACAGATAATCAGCCAGTGCTTTTGCCAGCTCTGTTTTTCCCACACCGGTGGTTCCCAGGAATATAAAAGAACCGATCGGCCGCTTGGGATCCTGAAGGCCGGCACGGCTTCTTCTGATGGCATCCGCTACGGCTGTAATGGCCTCTTCCTGACCTACGACCCTTTTGTGCAATTCCGCTTCCAGATTCAGCAGTTTTTCACGCTCGCCCTGAAGCATCTTCGTTACCGGTATCCCGGTTGCTTTGGCCACACTCTCCGCAATATCTTCCGCATCTACTTCCTCCTTCATCAGGCGCCGGCTGTGCAGGCTCAGTTCATCCAGTTGTACCGTCAGGT
>DATAHC010000476.1:0-6085 GCA_036263415.1 Flavisolibacter sp. | reverse complement strand
CCCAGCCGGATAAGGATGAAGTTAAAGTGATCCGTATGTCTGAGGTGTACCTGATCGCAGCAGAAGCTGCTTATCAGACCGGAAATGAAGCCCTGGCGCTGGAGTACCTGAACGATGTGGCAACGGAAAGAGACGCAACGTTTGCAGGTTATAGTTCTTCAGGCGCTAATCTCCTGAATGACATTCTGCTGGAACGTCGTAAGGAACTGGCCTTCGAAGGACACCGTTACTGGGACCTTCAACGTTATAATCTTCCTGTGACCCGGGTTAACCTGGCAGGAAATTATACAGGCGTTCCATTGACGATTGCTCCGACGAGTTTCAGACGCATTCTTCCCATTCCGCAAGCAGAGCTGGATGCCAACCCGAATATCCGGGGGCAGCAGAATACCGGTTACTAAACGTACGCTAACGTTCTTGAAGCCATCCCTGTCAGGGGTGGCTTTTTTTATGGGATAATGCTGCGACAGATAAGTATATCCTGTTAATTTAATAGACCATCCAGGGAGATCATATCCAGATAGGGGTCCAGGGGTTTGAGGGTATCAAATACCCTGAATTCCTCAATAGAACGGCTTTGTGCGCTACAGAACGTTTCTACATAATAACTCTCCAATTGAAAGAGAAAGATCATATAGCTTGGAGAACTCCTTTTGCCGATCAAGATACCTTCATGCAGTACGGTCGATTTCTTTTCCTCTTCATTCAATAAGATAAAATCAGAAAGCTTCATAAAATCAATTTTAATTGAGTGATGAACTAATACTGACTAATAACCTAACCTGAACTGATAAAAAAGCGATTCAACGATGCAGATGCGTATTGAGCAATTATCGTTAGCTGATGCAGGATCGTGAGGCAGCACCAATAAGAAAGGATCCTGATTGAAAAGATACTCCTGCAAAGATAGCAGAAAAGCTGGTAATTACGAATCGGAGACGTTACGGAAAAGGGGAGGAGGATAGCAAATATCCCAAAGAATTAAAAATCAATTATATCCTTCATCAATGGCTTTAGCCAGATCCTTTTCCATGGCCTTGATCCATGCCGGCACCTGCTGTAAAATCTGCCATTCTCCCTGATCGTCAACTGTCATTTTGAAACTGTGGCTATCGACTTTGATCCAGCAAATCTCATCTTCACCTTCTGTATTCCCCTGGAATACAAAATCGATTCCCTTGATGCTTTTATTAAATGGTTCCATAGTATAAACATAAGCATTATATAATGGCTTATCCGTTAAAATTTTGACTGCTTTACCGGTAAACGCTTTTGCCTTCTGGTATTTATATAGGCCCACCAGACCAGTAGTCCCTGTAGGGGCAGGCGTACAATAGCCAGCCAGGTTTGCGGGTGGTGTACCGCTTCATAATTGATCAGCATCTGAATATTAGCCGGAAATACGGCTATCAGCAATCCTATCAGTCCCCAGGCTGCGTAGCGCCTTGTTTTATGGGGCACCAACAGAATTCCCAGAAGGATTTCAGCTATGCCACTTAGGGCCACCAACTGTTCCTGATAACCCAGCCAGGAAGGCATGATCTTCAGATAAAATCCGGGATGCAGGAAGTGGTTCGCTCCGGCTGCCACATATAGCAGTCCCATTACTACTGCCAGAAAATTTTTCACCTTCAAATGTACGGTTTAGTAGTGCCTATGGATTCCGAATCCGTTTCATCAAAACTATGACCCTTGTAAACGTCAATAAAATTCCCGCATTTCATTCCCTGTTTATTACAATTCATGTCAATCCCATTTCTGAAGCCGGCTGAACGTGCTGATTTTTGTGCTGTCGCAAGGCAACCAAAACTAATTCCTTACTCATCCGCTACACTGCCAAAAACTTAGGACGGTCAGACGGTGCACAGGCTTCGGCCTTGCACTTCTGCTGTCTCTGATGAAACCAGCAATTAGAATCACCCCGAACTTTTTATATGTTATACCGGATCATATTTATTTTAAGCCTGGCTGGTATAAGCCTGACTTCCGATGCCAGGGATAAACCGGTATATGCCAATTATGACAGCCTGCTTCCAAAAGTCATCTTACATCCTGCTTATAAAATATCCATGCGGGATCAGCTTGCCTGGCACCTCAGTGGTTTCATGGAGCGTAAGCAGGCAGCTCATGTAGTGCTATCTTATACGAAAGGTGGCCGCCCGATCGATGTATATTATTTCCCGGGTATTAGCGAGGAGCGTGCCATGCTTATCGGTGGGGTACATGGGTCAGAACTGTCCTCCATAGAAGTAGTAAAAGAAACGATCAGCAGACTGGCCACCGGGGAAAAACCCTATTATCAGGTTTTAGTGATCCCTATCCTGTTTCCCGACAATGCAGCTACTGCAGAGAGGCTGCCTCAGGAAATTGGCAGCCAGCAGAATATTGGCCGGTATACCGCTAATGACCTTCCGGACCCCAACCGGCAAATGCCTTCTTTAGGGAAAGCGTTTGAAGAACTCAATGCCATCGATCATGCGGGGCGGCCAATAGAACTGGAAAATACGCATCTTCTTCAGCTTATCCAGCTTTACAAACCATCACGAATTGCCAGCGTGCACGCGATCAGGAATATTATGCAGGCCGGCATTTTTGCCGATCCCAGAACGGATTGTCAGGGAATTGCCATAGGCTATCATTTCGACAGCACTCTTGCTATCAATATGGCACAGTTCATACAAACCAATGGAGGGCAGGTGCCTGGCAATCAGCTGAATACAATACCCACTTCACTCTATCATACCGATCCGGCCATATCGGAGAGGGGACAGTACCAACCTAGAAATATTCATGGAAATGCCATTCCCGGAAATAAATGCTTTGGTATTTCGCTGGGAAGCTGGGCCAGTACTGCAACCTGTGATGAAACCGGAAAGCAGAACCGGAAAGCCTGCATACTCTTCACCGTTGAATTTCCCGGTAGTAAGCGACTGATTGATTACAAAGAGCCGGAAAGCAAAGCCCAGTTTCAACGCAATCTTACCAGCTATGCAGCTGCCCTGGTCCAGATCTTTCTCCAACAAAGGGAAACGGACATCCTATAAGTAAATAGTGTAATCTATTATTCTGTTTCTTACTGGAAGCGTTATAATTATGCGGTTTACTAAGGACCTTATGACTAAAGGTCATATATGGAATACGGTCAGTCACCACGTCACAGATTCAGGACACTATGACCCCAGGGCCATGTGAAAAACTAATCAGCATGCAATTTGCTTTAATGTGTACCATTGCAGGAGATCGCATCGATCCTTCAACAATATTCTTCCCTTCCTTTGAAATACTGCATCCGTTGGATTTCGATCCTGTGAATTATTTAATTGCAGTAACATGAAGAAAAATATCTTGATTGTGGCAGATCCGGAGACCATGAATGATAACCTGGTAGGATGGGTAGGGCTTAGTAATGAATTCGAAATGCGGTTCGCCGATACAGATGACATGGCCATCGAGCTTTCCCGGCAGTTGCCTTTCGATATGCTGGTAGTAGATCTGGACTTGGAAACAGCTGATTACAGGAAGCTAAAATCCGCTATGTCCATATGGAAACCAGAGGTTTTGATACTTCCCTATAAGGGAGAAAGTAGTTTCGATCTGAACAGTAAAGTAAAAAATGCCTTTCAAAAGAGCCAGTTGAAGCGAATGAAGCATTTGCTTGTACCTGATGCTTCTGATGGCGCCCTGGAAGGATTATTTCCTTTCTCTGCCAATTAAATGGCTTTTAATATCAGTTGCTGATAAGAGCAACGCTAATAACAATGTATGAAAAGTAAAGAAGTAATTCCGGTTATACCCCCGAAAGATATCATCATAGGAGATAAAGATGCTGCTGTAAAAATTACCATGTTTGGAGATTATGAGAGTGAGGAAAGTGATAAGGCCAACTCCGTTATTGCTGAGTTGCTGGAAACCTATAAAGGCCGCATCAACTTTGTCTTTCGCCATTTTCCGATGACCCGGATCCACCAAAAGGCCCATAAGGCTGCAGAAGCGGCTATCGGGGCGGCTCAGGAAGGAAAATTCTGGGAAATGCATCAGTATCTGTTTGCCCATAAACGGAATCTTGGAGTTATCAGTCTGAAATCCTATGCAAGAGAAGTGGGTGTAACGGATAAAAAATTCCTGGATCATCTGATCAACAGTGACTGGGGTTGGAATGTACAGGATGACCTGAGAGAAGGAATTGAGCGGGGCGTGAAAGAGATACCTGCAATTTTCATAAACGGAGACCGGCTGGAAAAAGAACCCACCTCAAGAAACCTCAAACAGGCCATTGAGACGCAATTATCGAAAGAGATCCCGATCAGTTCAGGAAAGATTAGAAAAAGAGCCTGAGGATAAAAGAATCATACCTATTGGCGTTTCTTTAATTCCTTTGTCAATTCTTTTATCCTGTTATAGATCTGCGTTAAGATCTGGTTGTCTGAATAATCCATTAAAGCATCGGCATACATATCTTCCAAATCCTTGATCCTTTCTACTATTTCATGGGTTGCCATTCTTGCAGGGTCGCCCTCCATTTCAATTTTTATTTTGCGTGACTGGTACAAAGCTGATGCCATATTCAAATAATTAATAAATGAGGGTGCAGCTCAATCGTGTCAATAAACGAAATTAAATACGATTCGGATTTGTCGGAAGCCTGTGGAAAAACTTAACGAATCTGACAGATATTATATCTTATTCAAATAATTATATTTTTAAATGAAAGGTTATTAGGTCAAACTGAAGTTTGCTTCCAGCCGACAACCCTTGCCCGGTGCAGAATCCAGCTTCAGCTCACCGGAATAAACCTCCAGCCTGCTACGGATATTACGCAGCCCGATACCCGTGATCAGGCTGGATGGATCAAAGCCATTCCCATTGTCCTCTATACTTATATGTGCAGTATTTTCATTGACTGTCAGTATGATCTTTATATAAGAAGCAGCTGCATACTTTATGATATTATTCAATTGCTCCTGTACCACACGGTAGATCATTAATTTCTGTTCATCCTTCAGCCTGGTTTCATGAAGCTCTTCAAAATCCAGCTCCGCCTCAAATTGATTGACGCGTTTGATATTGGAAACCAGCTGTTCAATGGAATTATTAAGCGACGTAATGGAAAATTCGGGCGGTTTTATGGAGGCTGATAATGTGCGGATATCATTCAAAGCCTTTTCGGTCAATTCTTTTGATTTATGCAACAAGGGCGATTGCACGCCATCCGTGCTTAATTGCTCCAGATAGAGTTTTACAACAGTCAGCAACTGGCAAACATTATCATGTAACTCTTCCGCCCAACGGTTTCTTTCTGCTTCCTGTGTCTCTATCATCGATTCACTCAACGACTGGCGGTGCTTGAGTTCCTGGTGAAGCATTTGCGTTCGCATATTCCGTATCTCGGTTACATCCTGAATAGAGGTGATCACCCGAAGGGGCTTGCCATCGCTATCTCTTAGTATGAATCCTCTGTTACTGATATCATGGTAGGTGCCATCGTACAAGAGATAACGGTGATTATTTTGCCAAAGACTGGTATCTGATGCCAGAACTTCCTTAAACTGCCGTTGCACCCTTGGATAATCCTCCGGATGGATCCTCTTTTTATTCTTGAATGAAAAATGTTCGATATGGTCGGAGAACTCCTGCATATAAAACTGCATTTGTTCATTTACCGTCGCTGTATCGGAAATCAGGTCATGATCCACGATACCTTCTTTTGTAGCTTCTGCAAGAGCTTTATAGCGATTCAGGCTTTCTTCCGTTTTGGCCAGAGCGGAACTGATATTCATATAGTATTTTCTGGAAACCAGATATAAAAGGCAACTACAGAATACGACAAACAGAATTCCTTTTATGCTTTGAATTTCCTGAAGCAGCTTTACGTTATTTCCAATTAGTTTCAGTAACAATGCATCGCTGGCGAGTATCCATACTCCACTCACCACGAAGTAGAGCAATGCAAGGCGCAATGCTGGAGATAGTCTGGACATGAATCAGATTTTGAGCAGCTTGGATAAAGCAGTTATACACTACAAAATAAATCTATATATGTCTGCCTGATGAAATCTTTTTTTTCACAACAAGCGTATACCCCTAT
>DATAHC010000475.1:0-3355 GCA_036263415.1 Flavisolibacter sp. | reverse complement strand
CTCTAAAGCGTTCTCAGCATCAACGTTCAAAAACCGTGCAAAGTTGACCAGCGAAAACAGCAGATCGCCAAACTCCTCCTCAATATCTTCCTGTTTCTTTTTTTCAATGGCCTCCTTCAATTCCATTTCCTCTTCTTTCACTTTATCCCATACCTGATCCCGGTTATCCCATTCGAATCCAACCTGTTTGGATTTTTCCTGTAGGCGCATGGCTTTTATGAGGGCGGGCAAGGCTTGCGGAACCCCTGATAGAACGGATTCCTTTCCTTCTTTCAATTTCAATTTTTCCCAGTTCCGCTTTACGTCCTCGTCTGTTTTTACTTCCACATTTCCATAAATATGAGGATGCCGGTCGATCAGTTTTTTGGCTATGCCTTCCAGAACCTCCTCTATCGTGAATTTCTGCTCTTCTTTGGCAATCTTTGAATAGAAAACCAGGTGCAGCATCAGATCGCCCAATTCTTCCTTGATCGACTTCCAATCGGACTCCGTGATGGCTTCCGTCAATTCATAGGTTTCCTCCAGCGTCATTTGCCGAAGTGTATGAATAGTTTGCTTTTTATCCCATGGACACTGTTCCCTCAGTTCATCCATGATCTTCACCAGATTTTCAAATGCAGCTCCAACAGATCCCATAATTTATAATTGAAATACGGAAAGCAAAACAAAAATGATCATTAAAAACCCCACCAGGAACAAGCCCAGGCTATTCAGCAGAAAGAACTTAAAGAAAGTCTTGATATGGCTTTGCCCATAGAATTTCTTCATCGAAATCAGCAGATAAACACCGCCTGACAGTAAGATCAACCCACTGATCAGGCCAATGATCTTAGAGTGCGTCCAATCTCCCAACCGGTCAAAAAGAAAATAGACCAGCAACAGGATGAAGGAGAAAATATAATGGTATAATGTAAATACCGCATGATCGCTATAATAGAATTGCTTGCGGCGGAGGTACAACAATTTCAGGAGCAGGGCGAAAAAAGGCAACGATACGAAAAGGATATAGGGCAGCCTATGCATAAAGGAATCAATGACGTGCCGGATAAGCTCTCTGTCATCATTCTTATATTTCGCTTTGTAAGCCTTCCATTTCTTATTCAAAACCTGTTCGAGAAAGGTAGATTTGGAATGTATACTGATGGAATCCGGAGACCGGTCCTTTTCAACTTCCATTCTGTAAAGTTGGTCTTTTAGCCGGATCAGATAAGAAGTATCAGCATCTGTAGAAGCAGCTGTGTCTTTATATAAGGTGAGCTTATAGGTGCTGTCCAGCAGGTAGCCAATCTGCACAGGCAGTGAACTGTCCTTTTCACCCGACTTCCATCTCCCATTCAGATCAGAGGCATATTCAAACCGCTCTTCATCATTCATGGTATGGCGGTTCCCCGATCCGTCTCCTATGATCGGTTTCGTGATCGCAAAGAAGATCAGGAAAAACAGGGCTGAGGTAAATAAATACATCCGGATAGGGTCCAGGTAACTATTCCGCTTCCCTTTAACATACTCCTTAGGAACAAATCCAGGCCGGAAGATCAGATAACGAAGCGTATCAAAGAACTTTCCATCAAAATGGAAAATATCATAGACAAAATGCTTTGTAAGTCCCCAGAAATTCTGTTTGGTGACAATATTCTCCTGGCCACACACTTGGCAATAGCGTCCCTGAACCATGGCTCCGCAGTTCAGGCAATCTTTCTCAATTCGTTCCGGCTGGTGCGACACGTAAAATTTTTCTTAAAAATAGGGACAAAAGGCTCACATCTTTCAGCCTTTCTAGCTATCACCGATTCCATTAGCTATTTTTGATAGGAAACCCATATCCGATGCTTCCCAGGTTCAGGGCAGCATCACCGTGTTGAAAAACAAAGAAAATGAAATCATTCCTGTTCGCGCTCCTATTGCTTTCTTCCGCCTCTTCGTTTGGACAGTACTATTATAAAGATATCATCGGAACGAAGGAAACATCCGGTCAGATGAAAACCTATAAAGCCCAGGGCGTTTCACGCGTTGTGCTCAATAGCTTTGATCAGAATAATGTTAGGAATGATCAATTTTATGTAGAGCAGCAGTTTATACCAGCCACCCAAACACTGCGTACCCTTACACGGACAGATGACATGGACCCATCGGTCTTAGTATCCTTTCTCGATGCCAATGGGAATGTGATACAAACAATAGACAGCAGTGAGGCCGTTATCAGCACGACTTTCTATCGTTATGATGGAAACGGGAAATTAATAACAGTGGAAAGTACTACGGTAGATTCATCCGGAAGAAGTTCGCTTTCAGAAAAACATATCTGGGAATATAACGGAGCCCAGGTTTCCCGAATGCTTCGCATCAAGAACCAGCGGGACACTGTATTTGTAAGTTTCAAAACAGACAGCAAAGGAAATATTTCAGAAGAGCAGGAAGTTCATAAGGGCATTGCTTCTGAACCGGTTTACTATTATTACGATGATGCCGGCCGTTTAACCGATATCGTGCGCTATAATACAAAGGCGAAGCGATTGCTCCCGGAATATATGTTCGAATATTCTGCAACCAACCAGGTGATTCAGAAAATAACGGTTCCTTCCAACAGCGATAATTATCTGATCTGGCGTTATCAGTTTGACAATAAAGGCCTGAAGACCAAGGAAGTTATTTATGACAAGCATAAGCAGGTAACCGGGAAAATCGAATATCAGTACGTCTTTGGCTCCTGATCCGGAATATTACTATTTGGGTGACCGCCTAACTGACCCTGCACTTAAGAATCAGCGCTGTCGCGCTGTAAGAAGAGGCGATGGAAAATGCAGAAGGGGAAAGAATGGCGCCATGCTGGTCACTTTTACCAATGGACTTACTGTGGTCGTTATAGCACGCCTGTTGCGTAAAGTTCAGGCAGGCCTATAAAAAAAGCCAGTCTTTCAACCAGCTTTAAAGCGTGCCCCGGAACGGACTTGAACCGTTACTCGCCTTGCGGCGAACAGGATTTTAAGTCCTGCGTGTCTACCAATTTCACCACCAGGGCTCCAAAAAAAATCCCCCGCAATTGCGGAGGACCTTCAGAGCGGAAGACCGGGCTCGAACCGGCCACCCCGACCTTGGCAAGGTCGTGCTCTACCAAATGAGCTACTTCCGCGTATAAAGAACTAAAAGGGGTTGCAAAAATAAGTGTTAGCACCTTTGCAACAAAAAATTTTTAATTATTTGGGGGTTGAATATTTCGGCGTGTACAGGGTACTTTCCTGAATCACTACATTTTGAGGTTTGCTGTTCTCATAGCGGATGGTGTAGAGCTTGTAGCAGCTTCCGAACGCAAATGAGAGAAGACAGAAGACAGAAAGATAAAACAGGAAAGCGGAAG
>DATAHC010000474.1:0-3726 GCA_036263415.1 Flavisolibacter sp. | reverse complement strand
TCTATCCAATGGTTGACAGTTTGCTAGTTCCTACTTCTCCATCTTTGCTAAAAGGATTAGGAAGACCTTTTAGGCAGGTCCTTTCCTCTTATTCTACACCTATTTAAACAGTAAATAACTATGGCACGGCAGGCAGGATTGATGAATATCAAAGGCACGATTGAAGACTTTACCTTCTACCAGATGAAGGGGAACTGGTATGTACGTAGAAAGAGCTCCCTTACCAAGAAGAAGTTCTATAAGAAGGCTTGCTTTGAAAGAAGCAGGCAGAGTGCATCCCGCTTTGGCGGTGGGTCAAGAATAGCATCGAGGTTGTATAAGAATCTGCCCTTTGAGCTAAGGGAGGTTGGTTTGTACCGGCAATTGATGCGTAAGGCCATTGCATACCTGAAGGAAGGAAAGACAGAACTGGAAGTAGTTGATCTGTTGGCAGCTTCTATAGGGGTGCAGGTGAATAAAGCAGAGGAAGTAGGCGGTAAGGTGACGAATGTGTATGGGAAGTATACCGCCAAGGGAATATTGAACAGGGAACAAGGGGGAGGAATATTTAACAAGGAACAGGGAATATTGAATAAGGAAGGAAAAAAGGCATTGCAACGCATCGAAAGGGAGATTGAAGAGATGGTGAAGTGGATCGGGGGAATCAGTGATCAGCAATCAGTGATGAGTAATGAGTAATCAGTAGGTGAACTTGTATACCATCTTTCTTTTCGATTGTTCTTGCCTAGGGCAGTCTGGAGGTGCGGGGGATTGCTTCGTCCTGCGTCCTCGCAATGACGGTCAGGTTGGGATGGTTGTCAAGTACTACGATTGGGAAAAGCTAATCTTCGCGCACCTTGGTGCTTTCGTGTCTCTGTGGTTAAGAAGCACGCCAGGAAGCTGACGTCTGAAATCCACTGTCCGAAGACCGGTTACGGCAGCGCGGGAAGCGTTTCGAGCGGCTTCAGGGTGCCTGCTGTTTTAGCCCATCCCATCGTAACATGTCCATTGGTGATAATGATGTAGTGAACCGGCACGCTCATATTGTAGCGTAATACCTGCTGCAGCACCGATTCATTCAGGGGCACCTCCGGTGCTTTGCATTCTACCAGCATCCAGGGTTGATGGTGCCGGTCATAAACGAGAATATCGAAACGCTTGCGGAGCTCATGAAGCTGTATTTCCTTTTCCAGTGCGATCAGGGAGGATGGGTACCCGAGGGTTTGTACCAGGTAGGCCACAAAGTTCTGGCGCACCCATTCCTCCTCGGTCATTTGTATCCAGGACCTGCGTATGGTGTCGAAAACAAAGGTTTGCCCACCCTCCTTTTTTAAGCGGAATTGCGGCTCTGGAAAGCGGATGGGTATCATGCTTCAAACCTAATGATTAAATTCGTTGTCATGAAGACAAAAGAAGATATCGTAAAGAACTGGTTGCCGCGGTATACGGGACAGTCGCTGGAACAATTCGGGAAGTACATCCTGCTTACCAATTTCAGCAACTATGTGAAGCTGTTTGCCCAATGGAATAAGGTGGAAGTGGTGGGTATGGACCGCCCGATGCAGTGTGCCACGGCGGACGGTATAACGATCATCAATTTCGGCATGGGCAGTCCCACAGCGGCTACCGTAATGGACCTGCTCACCGCCATTCAGCCGGAAGCTGCGTTGTTCCTGGGTAAGTGCGGAGGCCTGAAGCGACGCAATAAACTCGGAGACCTGATCTTACCCATCGCCGCCATCCGGGGAGAGGGTACCTCACTCGATTATTTCCCAAAAGAGGTTCCGGCCCTTCCTGCCTTCGCCTTGCAGAAGGCCATTTCTACCACCATTCGTGAGTATGAAGTAGACTACTGGACCGGAACGGTCTATACCACCAACCGGCGCGTATGGGAACACGATGAGGAGTTCAAGGAATACCTGCAGAAAGTGCGAGCCTATGCCATTGATATGGAAACCGCTACGATATTCGCGGTGGGCTTTTACAACAAGATCCCTACCGGGGCCCTATTGCTGGTGAGCGATCAGCCCATGATACCGGAAGGTGTAAAAACGGAGGAAAGCGATAAAAAGATCACCGAGCAGTTTGTGGAACGGCACCTGAAGATCGGGATCGATTCGCTGAAGCAATTGATCAACGGAGGCCAGACAGTAAGGCATTTGCGCTTTTAATTAATAAGCGAAGTTTATGAAATTACTTAGCCTGATAGCCTCTTTATATGTGCTGGCACTACCACAGAGATGCCAGCATCAGAAGCCGGCAGCCGGTAACTGCCTGAAAGGCCGGCTGGAGATCAAAGGCATCTGCTCCAATTATACCATCAAAGTAGTCAGTGGCAACCTGGATACCAGCCTGCTGGAGAAAACCTGGCGTGATCCGCAGACCGGCAAAACCTATTCAGATGTGTTTGGACTGGGCAGTCGCTGCAGTTTTCCGGACAGTTTGAAAGAGGGGGATGAATTTTACTTTAAGATCGACAGCAGTTATCTGCAGCATTGCATGGTATGTATGGCCTACTACCCTACACCCGGCAAGCATGTGAATATCAAAGTGCTGCCGGGCCCCTGCCCCTGAGTTTCTTCCTGTAGATCGTCCACTGCCGGCATCGCCATTAAACCCGCTTTCATGATCCCTTTGCTTCAGATAAAAAACCTGTCGATCGATTTTGTAACCGAAAACCGGACAACGCATGCCGTCAGTGATATTTCATTGGAAGTGAACAGAGGAGAGATCGTAGCATTGGTCGGCGAAAGCGGCTCCGGCAAATCGGTCACTTCCTTATCCCTGCTGAAACTGTTGCCCCAGCCTCCCGCCGTTTATGCCGGGGGGAATCTACTTTTCTCGGATGATGGCACAACGGCTATTGACCTGCTGCAGGTTCCCGATAACCAGATGCAATCGATAAGAGGCCGGAAAATAGCCATGATCTTCCAGGAGCCCATGACCTCCCTAAACCCGGTGATGCGCTGCGGGAAGCAGGTAATGGAAGCCCTGATACAACACAAACGGCTCACGGCAACCGAGGCCCGGCGCCAGACCATAGAATGGTTTGCGCGGGTACAGCTTCCGGATCCCGAGCGGCTCTTCGATCGCTATCCGCATCAGCTGAGCGGGGGCCAAAAGCAACGGGTAATGATCGCTATGGCCCTTTGCTGTAAGCCTTCTCTTCTCATTTGTGATGAGCCTACCACCGCATTGGATGTTACGGTTCAGAAGGCGATCCTGGAACTCATTAAAGAACTGCAGCAGGAGTTGAATATGGGGGTGATCTTTATTACGCATGACCTGGGCGTTGTAAAAGAGATAGCCGACAAGGTAGCGATCCTGTATCGCGGAAAGATCGTGGAGGCTGACACGGCTACTGCTTTGTTCCAATCCCCGCAACATACCTATACCAGGGCTCTGATCGCCTGCCGCCCGGCCCTGCACCCGAAAGGAGAACGCCTGCCCGTGGTAAGCGATTTTACCGAACCCGGGAAATCCCAAAATATAAAGGTTAAGGCAGCAGCGAAGCCGCCGGAGCAGAAAGAAGTGCTGATGGAAGTAACCGACCTGGTAGTACGCTTTCCTGTCAAAAACAATATATGGGGAAAGCCAACGGCCTGGTTCACGGCAGTGGATGGCGTAAGCCTTACCATCAGAAAAGGTGAGGTGGCAGGATTGGTTGGAGAATCCGGATGCGGCAAAACCACCCTGGGCCGGACCTTGTTACAGTTGATCCCTCCAACGTCCGGCAGCATACAGTAT
>DATAHC010000473.1:0-5861 GCA_036263415.1 Flavisolibacter sp. | reverse complement strand
AACGCCAACCAATCCCGGGCTGGACATCATAGACCTGGAAGCCGTTTGCAGGCTGGGGAAAAAGCATAATCTTATTGTGGTGATCGATAATTGTTTTGCCACGCCCATATCCCAGAAGCCCATTTCCTATGGCGCCGACCTGGTCGTTCATTCCGCAACCAAGTGGATCGATGGACAGGGAAGAGTATTGGGAGGGATCGTGGTGGGCCGTAAAGATCTCATCCATGATATTTATTTATTCTGCAGAAGCATAGGACCGGCCCTGTCACCTTTCAATGCCTGGATCCTGAGCAAGAGCCTTGAGACCCTGGAGGTACGGATGGAGCGGCATGCATCAAATGCTCTATACATTGCGCAATCATTGGAAGGGCATCCGCAGATCCGGAGTGTCCGCTATCCTTTTTTGCCTTCTCATCCGCAACATGCCATAGCTATTAAACAGATGACAGATGGGGGAGGAATTGTATGTTTTGAACTCAAAGGGGGGCTTGAAGCGGGGCGTACCTTCCTGGACAGCCTTTCCATGATGACACTGACGGCTAACCTGGGCGATACCCGCAGCATTGCCTCTCATCCGGCCAGTACTACGCACGCCAAGCTTTCAGAAACAGACCGGCAGGCTGTTAATATCACTCCGGGACTGATACGATTATCTATCGGCCTCGAGCATAAAGAGGATATTCTGAATGATATTCTGCAGGCGCTGGGTAAATTATAAGTTAACGGTTCGCTGAAAGAAGGGAGCGGCAGGGTTTTGGAGCCCTATAAAAGCACCTCATACCATAAATATGAAAAAGATAGTACGCTTACTCCTGGCATTACCGGTATTATTCCTGTTCCTTTCCTTTTCCCCTGCACCACTTCCCGGTCAACCGGAATGGAAAGTAGTGATCATCCGGCATGGAGAGAAACCTGAAATCGGGGACAACCTTTCCTGTCAGGGATTTCAGCGCGCCCTTCAACTGGCCGGGGTATTGCATCAGAAGTTCGGAAGTGTGCAACAGGTTTGCGTCCCAACGATCAATACCGGCAAAAAGACCAGCACGGCCAGGATGTACCAGACCATTCTTCCTTTTGCCATTCGCCATAATGTAACTGTCAACTCCAAATATGATGTCAACGAAACGGAGAAGCTGGCCGAATGGCTGAAGGAACAATCCGGAACCTCGCTGGTCGTATGGGAACATAAAGAGATAGCAAAGCTGGCAAAAGACCTTGGAACACAGGTGACGGAGAAATGGGATGAAGCTGATTTCGATACCATCTTGATCCTCACCAAAAACAAGGGTACTATTGTTTTATCCAGGGACCGGGAAAATATCCATCCATCCGCTACCTGTCCGTAAGTAAGCACTACCTAAGCAATCATAATTAATCCTGGGATAACATTATTTAGCCATGACACTCATGGCATCGTAAACGATCACTTTTTCCCACAGGGATGAACAGTCTTCGATAAATTTTTTATGGATCGGATGATCCTGGTAGGTCTTTTGTCCGGCCAGATCATCAAAGAACAATAATTCCGAAGCACTATAACTTCCATCGACCACGTCCCGCTTTTCGGTAGAGGCCGGAATACCTATGTGAATCTCCTTTACGGTTTCAATTCCGGCAAGTGTTTTTAGTCCGGCCAGTAATCGTGCCTGGTCTTCTTTTGAGTCGGGATTCTTCAGCCAGAAGAATACATGATGAACGATACTTTTTTTCATAATGCTGCTTTGCAAGTTTGTTTTATGATAAATGGCGGTTAGGTTTTATGAATGGCAGCGGCTGTCTAAATGCCTATGCCACAGCACTTATCATAAAAGTAATGGCTTTCATGGATTCGGTCCTTTTTTTTCATTCTTTGAATTTCCTCATACATGCTTCAGTAAATAAGCAAGTTCTTTTCGGAGCAATCGGGCACCTTTTCTTGTCAAGCAATAAAGGATATAAGAATGAAAAAACATGTATGGCTTCTCAGCCTGATGCTTTTGGGTGCGCTCTTCAGCTGGGCGCAACGGGAAGTTACAGGCCAGGTAGTAGACAACGACAACCAATCCCCCCTTCAGGGCGCGAATGTAACGGTAAAAGGTACGCGCAGCGGAACCACAACGGATATTTCCGGGCGTTTTCGCATTACCGTACCTGCCGGTTCCCAGACTTTAGTGATCAGCTCTTCCGGTTTCGTAACCCGGGAAGTGAATCTTTCAGCAGACCAGACCAGCTACGACATTACACTGGCCAGGAATGTGGCAGCCCTGGATGAAGTAGTGGTGGTAGTGGCCTATGGTACACAGGAAAAGAAAAAAGTAACCGGCTCCGTAGGCAAGGTTTCGGCCAGGGAACTGGAAAATGTTCCCCTTCCTTCCGTGGACCAGATCCTTCAGGGCAAGGTAGCAGGCCTGCAATCGGTCGCTTCTTCCGGACAGCCGGGGGCGGCGCAGGACATCCGGATCCGTGGTATCGGCTCCATCAGTGCTTCCTCTTCACCCTTGTTTGTTATCGACGGTATTCCCGTGAATACAGGTGATGCCAGCAGTCTTACCAATTCCAGTAATTTATTGGCCAGCCTGAATCCGAATGATATAGAAAGCATTTCCGTATTGAAAGATGCGTCTGCTTCCTCCATCTATGGTTCCAGGGCTGCCAATGGTGTGATCATCATCAATACCAAAAAAGGACGCGCCGGTAAAACACGCGTACGGCTGGATGCCGAATTCGGAACGAATGACATTGCCAACCGTCCTGATGCCGGTAAGCCACTCAATAAAGAAGAGTTGTTTGATCTGTATTCCGACGGCCTGGTAAATGCAGGCTTTGATCCGGCAGATGTAGGACCGATCCTGAATGATGCCTTCGGCTTTGACAAGCCGGCCAATTACGACTGGCTTGACCTGGTTACACGCAGAGGATCTCAACAGCAACTGAACCTGTCGGTTTCAGGTGGTGATCCCAAAACACAATTCTTTCTTTCAGGAGGTTATTTCAAGCAACAGAGCCCTGTACTCGGTTCTGATCTGAAACGCTACAGCTCTACCATGAACCTCCGCCACCAGCTGAACCAGAAGATATCTGTTGGTATCAACCTGAATCTTTCATCCTTCCGGCAAACCGGTGCTACGGAAGCGGCGAACTTCAGAAATCCGATCCTGGCAGCTTTGGGTTTGCTGCCTACACAGGAAGCATTCAATGCAGAC
This sequence comes from Flavisolibacter sp., assembly GCA_036263415.1. Classification (GTDB taxonomy): domain Bacteria; phylum Bacteroidota; class Bacteroidia; order Chitinophagales; family Chitinophagaceae; genus Flavisolibacter. Next base: position 2,679 of record DATAHC010000473.1, on the reverse strand, counting down.
GGCTCACCGAATTTCGATCCTAATATATTTACACAGATCTATAATCCGTTAGCCATTATTCAATACGATAAGCAGAGCAACCAGACATCCAAACTGCTTGGTTCCGGTACAGTAGAATACCGACCCATCAGCAATCTGAAACTTACCTCCCGCTTTGGTGTGGATTACAATAATATTGAAGAGTATACTTTCTATAATCCCACCTTTGGAGATGCGGCTTCCACGCAAGGCTTTTCCGGCAATGCCTATACCCGCCTCTACAACTGGGTGTGGACCAACTTTGTTGACTATACGTTCAAAGGCCTGCAGAACCGCCTCGATGGTAGCGTAACGGTTGGATATGAAGCGCAGCAATCCAGAACGTACACACAATCCGGACAGGGTAATGTGCTTCCCAAAAACAGCAGTATCGTTTATCCTGTACCGGCCGTGCCGACCATTGCCAGCGTTGTAGGCAGCGATTATTCATTCAATTCTATTTTTTCGAGAGCACAGCTCAATTTCCTGGGTAAGTACAGCCTTTCCGGAAGTGTTCGCCGTGACGGTTCCTCACGCTTTGGCGCAGACAACCGCTTTGGTACATTCTGGAGTGTGGGTGCCGCCTGGAATATTGACCAGGAGGATTTTATGAAAAACTCCAATGTGTTTTCCAGCCTCAAGCTCCGGTCTTCCTATGGCGTTAACGGAAATGCCGGGATCGGAAATTACAACTGGCGCAGTGTATTTCTTTTCAACAGCACCTATAACGGAGCGCCGGCCAGCTATCAGAACAGCATCGGTAATAACAATCTTACCTGGGAACAGAACAAGCCATTCGATATTGGCCTGGAAATCGGCGTGCTGAAAAGCCGGTTGTCCCTGGAAGCTGATTATTATATCCGTAAAACAGATAACCTGCTCCTGAACGAACCCTTATCGGGTACCGGTGGGTTTACAACCTACAGCAATAATGTAGGTGCTATGGAGAATAAAGGGGTCGAATTAACCCTTAATGCCAATCCGGTTAAAACGAAAGATTTCAACTGGACCATATCGATCAACAGTGCCTGGAATAAAAACCGTGTAACACGGCTGAGAGAAGGTGTTGACGAAGTGATCGGTAATCCATTTACACTGAAGGTAGGCGAGGATGTCCAATCCTACTACCTGCGCCAGTGGGCCGGCGCCGACCCTGCCAATGGCGATCCGCTGTGGTATGTTGACGAATCCAAAGGAGCCACCACCAATGAATTTTCTCAGGCGAAGCGATCCATTGTAGGCAGTGCTTCCCCTAAAGGATTTGGCGGTTTCAGCACTTCCCTGACGTACAAGTTCATCACCCTGGATGCCCAGCTGAACTACCAGTATGGCAATTACATTTTCAACCAGTGGGATTTCATTTTCATCAGTGATGGAGCCTTCCTGGGACTGAATCACAACAGAAGAGAACTGGAGCGCTGGAGAAAACCGGGTGATATTACGGACGTTCCTGCCTATGTGAATGGCAACGGTACGAATTCAAACGACAATTCAACACGCTATCTGTATAAAGGAGATTATATCCGTTTAAGGAATGTAAGTGTCGGTGTGGATATTCCAAAAAGCGTTACCCAGCGTCTGAATATCGAAAGCGCCCGTTTTTATGTAAGGGGTACCAACCTTTGGACAAAAACATTTGACGATCACCTCACAGCGGACCCTGAGCAACCGGTAGGCGGCCAGACCAATCTGCAGTTCTTTAACCCTAAATCCTTTACTGTTGGTATCAATCTTCAGTTCTAATTCATCGCTATCCAAAAGAAATACAATGAAAGGAATCAATCAATACAAATGGACGGCCCTGTTGCTATTCTTCCTGATAGGGGCCAGTTCCTGCAAGAAAGACTTTCTGGACCAGAAGCCGTATGGCGGTCTGCCCACCAGCGAAGCCATCACCAATGTGGATGATATGGAGGAGGCATTAAACGGTGTTTATGCCACGCTCAGAAGTGTGAACCTTTATGGCAGAACCATTCCGCTATTCGGCGACCTGGTAGCTGATAACGTATACATTTCAACAACGAACAGTAATCGCTACCTTGACTTCTATGGCGTGAACTATATTGTAACGAATGGTAATGCCCGCGGCATCTGGCAAACCGCATACAACGCCATACTAAATGCCAATAATGTGATCAACAGCTCCGTCACCGGATCACCCGAGGCGAACCAGTTTCGCGGAGAGGCACTGTCGCTTCGGGCGCTGATGTACTTTGAGCTGCTGAAGTTCTTCGCCAAGCCTTATACGGTGGATCCGAATGCACTGGGTGTTCCGCTGATCCTTACCTATGATCCCTTTATCAAACCGGGCCGCAATACCAGTGCCGAGGTATATGCGCAGATCAAAAAAGATCTGGATCAGGCTTATACGCTGATGACCCTTCCGCGCGCATCCGGCTATTTTTCCAAATACGCAGCCAAGGCCCTGTTGGCCAGGATGCATCAATTCAAAGGAGAGTGGGCCAGTGCACTGACTGCAGCGCAGGATGTGATCAACAATAGCGGTTATGATTTGCTGAAGCTGAATCAGGTTACTGCTTACTGGGCTGCCAATACACCCAGAAATGATGGACTGGAAACATTATTCGAAGTGGTCAATGATCTGGTAGGCAATGCGGGAAATGATGCTTTATCCTATTTCTACGATCAGAATGCCGGCTA